>NZ_JALKAK010000039.1:0-973 GCF_023015645.1 Pseudohalocynthiibacter sp. F2068 | reverse complement strand
TAGCCCCCTAAAACTGAGCCACTATTTGAGTGTCACAGGAGGAAGAAGGGATGGCTCGGAAACGGTATTCGGATGAGGATGCGCTGAAGATATTGCGCGAGATTGACGTACATCTGCATGATGGTTTGGATGTTGTGAGCGCGTGTCGCAAGGCGGGCATATCGGACAAGACATATTACTACTGGCGCAAGAAGTTTGGCGGGATGGGGCGGCCTCAACTGTCTGAGATGAGGGCGCTTCAGAAAGAGAATGAGCGGCTGAAGAAGATTGTCGCTGACTTGCAGCTCGACAAGCTGATCCTGAAGGAGAGCTTGGATCATTTAAAGCCCAAGGCCTGACGGTTGATGGGTTGCGTCGGGCCGTGATCCATACCCGTCAAAAGCTGGACACATCTGAACGCCGCACCTGTGCTGTTTTAGGTATGTCTCGTTCCAGCCTGCGCTACCGGGTCAAGCCAACGAATGACGATGCGCTGCGTTTGGCGATGATCAGATTGGCCAAGCAGTATGGTCGGTATGGCTACAGGAAGGTCACAGCCCTTTTGCGGATGGAGGGCTGGAAGGTCAATCACAAGAAAGTCGAACGCTTATGGGGTGAAGAGGGCCTACAACTTCCCCATCGCCATAAGAAACGAAGGCGGCTTTATCACAAAGACAGCTCCGTCATCAGGCTACGCCCCACACATCCCAACCACATCTGGGCAATAGACTTTGTTCATGACAAGCTCAGCAATGGGAGCAGCTATAAGATGCTGACGGTACTGGACGAGTACACCCGCGAGGCTCTGTGCGTGACAGTGCGGCCCAAGATGAACGCGAACGATGTTCTGGACGCACTTCATCCGCTGCTCATGAAACACGGCAAGCCTGAGTTCATTCGCTCCGACAACGGCCCCGAATTTATCGCAGGTGCCCTGCAGGACTGGCTGAAAAAGGTCCATATCCAACCGATGCAAATCTATCCGGGCAGCCCT
>NZ_JALKAK010000038.1:0-1132 GCF_023015645.1 Pseudohalocynthiibacter sp. F2068 | reverse complement strand
AAGCTGATGGAAAGCATTCTCAAGGATGCTCGAAACCTAGGCGCAGAAAGCGTTCTATTGGACACAGGCATCTACGACACGGCGGCGCAGGCTTTGTATCTTAAGCTCGGGTTTCGTAAAATCGAATATTATCCAGAAGGGGAGAACGATCCGTTGCTCCAGCCCTACCTTGTATTCATGCAACTGGATATTTGAAAACCGTGTGGCATTGTATTTGGTTGCACGTGCTCTGCCGAAGTTGCCCTCGGCGAAAGTCCGATCTGGGCGGTCATCTGACGCTTTCACAAGGTCAAAGGTTTTAAACCCCTTGATTAGATATCAAGAGGTCTAAAGTTCATCGCCAAACGTATTGTTTATGACAGGTCAACGCCCTTTTCAGCAAATCGCCCGACAATATCCTGTGTTGTATTTCCGCTCGGATAACTGACCTCGGGAACGGAAAGGCCCAACCAGTTGCATAGCGGCTCCCATCCGTCTCCAAGAGAATGGATCAAGAGCCGCTCAGTATCGACTGTTGCGATGACCTCTTCTATGTTCCGGTTATAGGTCGCAATGGCATGGTTCCGGTCGTCAGGACGCCCGTCAAAGACTTGTTCAGCAACTAATAATTTGGCCAACCCATTTGGATCGTCACCGCTCTGGATGTATTTAAGGATTGTTGCCTCAAAGCTATTCCACCAACTCTCCGCTGACCGCATCGTCAGCAGGACTTTCGCCTCGGGATACACTTTTATCAAAGATCGCCAGTAGTAGGCTGAAGGCCAGTCCACGCAAGCGTGGTAACCCGAAAAAAGGAAGTCCCAATCCGGCTGCGAGCCCTTGGCAAGATCAAGCCATGGCTGCCTCAGGGGCATACCTTCTTCTAGCTCAAACATATGGTGTGTGGGTCCGACGCCGAGAATGTTCAGAGCGGCGCGCATTGAATCGGTGCCTGTCCTACCAAATCCAGTTCCAATTACTTTGAGTGTCACGAAAACCTCCAAACCCATCCTTGCTTCGTGTTTGAGCCGTGCGCTTGCTTCAATAGAAGCATTGCAAATCTCGGTGTCAAAGTATTCCTACTGGTTTCGCAGCAGTAATAGGCTTTCGATAAAATCGTGATCAAATTGGGTTCAAAGCGTTAGTTTGCTGC
>NZ_JALKAK010000037.1:0-2358 GCF_023015645.1 Pseudohalocynthiibacter sp. F2068 | reverse complement strand
AACTCAACGAGCGACCTCGAAAGACCTTGCAATACCAAACGCCAGCAGAGAAATTTGAAGCATGTGTTGCGGCGATCAGTTGAAACCACACCGCATAGCGGACACTTGCGACAATCAGCTTGTACGACTGCTATGCGGACAGAGCACCATTTCGCTGCACTCGTACCAATGTCGGCTGTCGGTTTGGCAGCCCGCGAGGTCTGCGCACTGACATGACCCTCGATTTAAGACCGTAGCTTTGAAGTAGTTTGGCCTTTCGGCAGTCACTGCAATATGTCAAAGCCCTTCATCAAGAGATGAAGGGCGAGTTGCCAAATGTGGTAATGAGTTCTTACTCTTGGAAAACTGTGCTGAGCCATTCGTCCAAGTATCTTGAGAACAAGCCTGGAGCATCGAGCATTACAAAGTGGCCAGAATCCGGCAACGTTCTTAGTATGGTATCTGGCAACATCTGGGCAAACCGCTCGCCCTCCGACCTGTCGACCCAGCGATCTTCTTCTCCCCAAAACACCGTAGTTGGAACAGTGACGCTTGAATATAGCTGTTCAAGTTGTTCGGTGTATTTGTAATCATACTGTCCAACCTGCCGATAGTAGGCCCGCTGACCTTCATTTCCTAGCCAAGGTGCAATCAGTCTATCCAAGACTTCGCTATTCAGATTGTGCGACACCGCGGTGTTTAAATGCGCTGCCAGAACGGCACGGTGAATGTACTCCGGTACGTTGGCAAACGTCTCTTCGTTCTCTTTCACATGTCGCGAGAAGGGCGTACCCCAAGGTGACAGAACAACACCATCACTAACACAAATCGCTTTCACATCCGCCTTCTCAATCAAGTGAGCGCCCATCACAGTCGCCCCACCAAAGTCGTGCCCAACGAGGACGGGGTGCGAGAGGTTTTTGGCGGCGAGCCATTCGGCCAGCACGCGCGCGAAGGACCTCAGCCGAACTTCCTGACCCTCAAACTTGGCGGAAGCTCCATATCCGGGCAGATCAAGCAAATGAAATCGATAGCGATGTTGCAAACGCTTAATGACTCCATGCCAGATTACCGAACTCACAGGGGTGCCATGGACTAAAACCACATCAGGACCCGTTCCGAATACATCGTGTGCTATACTTCCGCTGGTCGATTCAAATTGCTGCGTTAAATCAAATTTTGTCATGTTACCTTTCCTTAGCATCTATTTCGGGATACAAATCTCGCTTTTTTGGCGATATGTCGAACGAAGTTTCGTCATGCGGGAATGAAGGATCGTCATGTTTCCACCCATCCAAAACCTTCGCGCGTTTGTCGCCGTTGCCAACACAGGCCAATTTCGTATTGCTGCTGAACAAATCGGGGTGAGCGAGTCTGCTGTGAGCCATCAGATCGCACGTCTGGAGGCGCAAATGGGTGTGCAGCTACTTGAGCGGGGGCGGAATGGCGCGATGCTTACGGAGGTCGGGCGTGTATTCTATTTGCCAGTTTCCGCAGGCCTGCGTGAAATTGAACGCGGGTTGCAATTGGTCAATCAAGACAAAAGCAACATCGTAACGATTTCCGCGCCACAAACTTTGTCTTCTCTTTGGCTGGCACCCAATCTTGCCTCTTTTTATGAAGGGAATCCGTCTGTCGAACTCCGGGTATTCGCCACCGACCGGATCTGCGACCTCAAAAATGAGGGGATCGATTTTGCGTTGCGTCGAAGCACAGGTGATTGGCGCGGGTGCAATCAAGAGCCCTTCTGCGATGAGGAGATTTTTCCAGTCGCCACAAAAGCACTAAGTGTTCAAGTTAGAGAACTTGGTTGGCAACGGGCGTTTCAGGTCATCCCAATAATTCTGAATGAAGCGCATGTGGATGAGTGGGAAAGATGGAGCGCAGAGGTAAGAATACCACTGGCCGACAACATGAAGTTCCGCCGTTTGAGTTCTTATGATCAAGTACAGGCCGCAGTAATCAACGGGCTGGGTATCGGGATGGGACGAACACCGCTTTGCCTAGAGGCTTTGGGGGACGGACGCCTCCATCGGATAGGATCCCAAAGCTGCGCAACACACGCGTATCAACTCGTCTGGCCCTCAGATCGCCGAACACATTCCCGACAACGAGCATTTTTGAATTGGTTGCGAAAAATGAAGCCAGATCGACTTGCCAAAGGCATACATACTGATTGAGTGTATGCTCTCCAAATTATCATAGCCGCCGTTCGTTTGAAATGCAGCATTCGGTAAAATGGGCTCAAAGCAGGCGTTCGCTGCCGCCTGCACCAATGACTGTTGTGCGGGTGTGGTTTCAACTGATCGCCGCAACACATGCTTCAAATTTCTCTGCTGGCGTTTGGTATTGCAAGGTCTTTCGAGGTCGCTCGTTGAG
>NZ_JALKAK010000036.1:0-5823 GCF_023015645.1 Pseudohalocynthiibacter sp. F2068 | reverse complement strand
ACTCAACGAGCGACCTCGAAAGACCTTGCAATACCAAACGCCAGCAGAGAAATTTGAAGCATGTGTTGCGGCGATCAGTTGAAACCACACCGCTCAGCGGACATCGGGCAGCCGATTTTGCTTCGAAAACTGATTGAAAGCGTCTGATGACCGCTTTGAGCCCAAATGTCCGCCATTCTGCATCGCAGCAGATGTCTGCTTCAGAGAAAGAAAGAATGGGGCTGAATTTCTGGTCTGTTGCACCAGAGGACCTATCACTTTGTCAGCTACAATGGTGCCTGGGCAGGATCCTTGGAGCGTCGTTGGTCAAACCTTCTTCATTCGTGTCGCCAGAGATGAAGCATAGTACCCATCACGCCCCCCGCGCCGCGGCCAGCAGCTTTTCGATATGCGCAGGCCCTGTGGGACGAATGCCAAGGGGGTTCAGCGCCTTGATCGAGTAGTAGCCGTGGGTGATGTGGTCCATGTTCACGGTATCGATGACGCCGGGCAGGTTCAGGATGCGTTCCATATAGGCGGACAGTTTGGGATAGTCGGCGATGCGCAGGCGGTTGGTTTTGAACAGCCCATGATAGGCCGCATCAAACCGGATCAAGGTCACGAACACGCGGATGTCTGTCTCTGTCAAACGATCGCCGAACAGATAGTCGCCTTGCAACAGGGACTCGAGCCGGTCGAGCGTGTCGAAAATGCCGGTGATCGCCTCGTCATAGGCCTCCTGGGAGGTTGCGAAACCAGCGCGGTAAACGCCATTGTTCAGCTTCTCGTAAATCGGCACATTCAGGGCGTCAATCTTGTCGGCGAGGTCGTCGGGATACAGGCGCAGATCGGACGGAACCAACCCTTCAAACGCCGTGTCCAACATGCGCAGAATGTCTGCGCTTTCGTTGTTCACCATGACGTTTTGCTTCATGTCCCACAGCACGGGCACCGTTGCGCGGCCGGTGAAATTCGGATCGGCCTGCGTATAGATCTGATGCATATAGCTGGCGCCAAACAGCGGATCATCATCGGCGCCGGGATATCCGCCGAAGCTCCACCCTTGGTCGGTCAATGTGGGGTTCACCAAGGTGACCGGCAAGATGTCCTCAAGCCCCTTTAGTTTGCGTGCGATCAAAGTGCGCGACGCCCATGGGCAGATGAGCGCGACATAAAGACGATAGCGCCCCGCCTCGACCTTAAAGCCGCCCGTGCCCGTGGGGCCAGCGCTGCCATCAGGTGTGATCCAGTTGCGAAAGGACGAAACCTGACGCAGGAAGCGCCCGTGTTTGTCCGCGTTCTGTACCGGTTGCCAGTTCTCGACCCATTTACCGTTCACAAGCATCGTATCATTCCTTCACATCGCGTGAAAAACAAAGGAGCGCATCGACAACGTCCCCAGATCAAAACTGTCATTCATAAAGGTCAGCTGGTCGCGCGCATCCGAAGCCCCAGCAATGGTCAGCGTCGGGATATAGTGATCCAGCGTCGGGTGTGCCTTGCGCAAAAGCGCGCCAAGCTGCGGGCGGTTTGTCAGCGCGCCGAAATCGCGGTCCGCTAGTCGGTCGGCAAACAGCGTGTCAAACTCGGTCGCCCAATCTTGCGGCTGACGATGCACCCAGTCCAGCGCGCGTAAGTTATGCACCACATTGCCAGAGCCAAGGATCAGCACGCCGCGGTCGCGCAAGTCTGACAGCAGCTTACCCGTCTCAAGATGCCAGTTTAGGTCTTTGGTCATGTCGACGGACAGCTGAGACACCGGCACATCCGCATCCGGATACAGGAACTTCAGAACCGTCCAAGCGCCGTGATCAAGCCCCCAAGTGTCGTCCTCTTGAGTGCGATGGCTGGCCAACAGCGTGACCACCTCGCGTGCCAAATCGGGGTTGCCTTGCGCGGGATAGCTTTCCTTGAACAGCTCATGAGGGAAGCCCGCAAAATCGTGGATCGTTCGGGGCATGACCGACACATCCACCAGCGTTGTGCCGCGCGTCATCCAATGGGCCGAGACCACCAAAATAGCCTGCGGGCGGGGCAGCGCGCGGCCAAGATTGGTCCAGCTGCGGCTATAGGCCGTGTCCTCGATGGCATTCATCGGAGAGCCGTGCCCCAAAAAGACCAGCGGAATACGATCAGTCGCTTTTAGGCTGTCTTTCAACTGCTGAAGGGAATGGGTCGCGCTCATCGGGGCTCTCCTGGAAAGGTCAGAGGCCACCGAAGTGGCCTCTGAGGGATCATTTTGTTCAGGCGTATTGGCCCAGAACTTTTTCAACGACGGGAAGTTTCAGCGCGTAGGCGCCGCTGCCCAGCAAGGCCACTGCGCCTTGTGCGACAGCCCAGAACAGTGGGAATTCCCAGCCGCCACCTGCGCTGCTGAACATCCAGCCATTGCCGGAATGCACCCAAACAGCGCCTAAAAGAACCGGCAGGACGGCCAGAGAAATCACGCGCGTTGCGACGCCAAGGATCAACGCGGTGCCACCTGCCAGCTCGGCAAGGATGGTCAGATAGGCCACGATGGCGGGCAGACCCAGGCTTTCGAAATAGCCGACCGTGCCGGGCACAGTGAAGACCAGAACTTTGGTCAGCCCATGGGCTATAAACATGATGCCAGTTGCGACACGCAGAACAGTCGCGGCATAGGGAGCGGTTTTTTGGTCAATCATTTCAAGTCTCCTTCTCGGGGTTCAGGCTGGCAGCTCGTGCTGAGCCGCTTCGTCCTTTTGAGATAACTTTAGGTCTTGCAGATATTCAATAAAATGACGACTTTGTGGAATGACCTTCCACAGTTTGTTCCATATCGAAAGGGGACGTCTTTTTATGGATATCGTCGACGGACTCCGCGCCTTTGTGGCCACAGCGCAGACCGGATCCTTTACGGCAGCGGCCAATCAGATGGGCATTTCAAACCGGCTGACGTCGAAATACGTGGCCGAGCTTGAGGCTCGCCTTGGCGTTCGCCTGTTGCAACGCACCACCCGAAAAGTGGGTCTGACCCCCGCAGGCGAAGATCTTTTGGCGCGCGCGCCGGCCCTACTGGACGAACTTGACGATCTGCTGACCGAAGCGGGCGAAGGCTCGCGCGGGTTCACGGGGACCATTCGGGTGTCCGCCCCCGTGACCTTTGGCGAAATCTATGTAGCTGGGATGTTGGGTCGGTTTGGCGCCGAACACCCGGACCTGCGGATCGACCTGCGGCTTAGCGATCGTTATGTCGACTTAGCGCGCGACGGGATTGATTTGGCGTTTCGCATTGGCGTCACGCAGACCTTATCCGTGAAAGCGCGCAAGCTGGGAATGTTGGAAATCATGGCTGCGGCTTCGCCCAGCTATCTGGCGGATCATGGAGATCCAAGCCAGCCGCACGAGCTGAGCGGACATTCTTGCATCGTCGACACCAACCGTCACGCCACGCACAAATGGGGATTCTCTAAGGGCGGAGAAGACCACAGTGTCTCGACCGCTGGGCGGTATATGGTGAACTCGGCCCATGCCGCTTGCGAGCTGGCTATGGACGGGCATGGCATTGTTTACGAGCCGAAATTCTCACTGTCAGCGGCGATTGAAGCGGGACGTCTAAAACGCCTCTTTCCAGAGTTTGAGGGCGAGACCCTTCCCGTTAGCGCCGTCTATCTTGAGGGCCGGGCGCTGCCGCGCAAACTACGCGCGCTGATCGACTTTGCGCAAAACGACATCCGTCGGTCAGGGCTTTTGTAGGGCACTAAATTAAGAACAAATCGGCGATAGTCATTCGTTATAAAGATCATTTCATGCTTAAATTTAGGATGCCATGTTCAGGACATCGAAACACAACGATGATCTGAAACAGGAAAGAAACCTATCTTGAAACTGCTTACATTGACTGCCGTGACTGCCCTTGCAACTGGTCTTGCCGCGCCGATTTTGGCCGATGACAACGCCGCAATGACGGCCGCGCTGGCCGAACTGGCGCAGCGCCAAGCTGACGAGGCGAAAATCGCTGAACATTTGAACACGTTCGATGTTCTGGACTTCGAGGTCTTCTCAAATCAACAATGGGACCGGCTGCATGAAAGCCACGCCGATGACGTGATTGTTCACTGGCCCGACGGGCGCACCACGATCGGTATTGACGTTCATATCGAAGACCTGAAAGCTTTCTTTGTCTTTGCCCCGGACACCAAAATCGAAACCCATCCGATCCGTATCGGCCAAGGTGAATGGACAGGTGTTGTTGGTGAAATCAAAGGTACGTTTTCAGAGCCTATGCCCATCGGCGATGGTCAATTCATTCAGCCCACCGGCAAATCCTATTCCCTGACCATGGCCACAATCGGCCACTGGACCGAAGCAGGGAATATGAGCGAAGAGTATCTGTTCTGGGACAATGACAGCTTCTATAAACAGATCGGCCTGCGCGACTAACTGTCGAGTTCGATACAGATCTATGCCCTCCCGGACGCCGGGGGGGGCATTTGACGCGTTAACCCGCAAGTCCTCACGAAACAAATCACTGATCCTATGTCAGACATGCGAAAGGTTGGTGGCGTAAACTCTGACCTAGCACGGCTGTTACCGCTCCAACCCTACGCGTCACATCCAGACGTTTAGGCGGGATTTGGATCACGCAATTCAAGGAAAGGTGGCACGCGCGAGCGAAACGCGAAGGCCCGTCTATCAATTTTGGTCCCATTCTGGCCAAAACCGCGAACAAACTCGGTTCAAGTTTAGTATTTTGCCTGCCCCAACAACGTACCAAAGAAGCTAACGTGCATTGCCCCGTCAGCTCGAAGGCAACCGATCTTCAATCCGTCGTTTGCGCTCGATGGGTGAAAATCCGGCAGTCCTGGGTTCACGTGACATTTTGGGTATGTGCGGTTGTTCAATTTGGGAAATGTAGATATTCAACGCTCTCGTCTGAACGGCAGCTTCGTCCCGCGAAGTAGAAGTTCGCCACAGCCTCAACGAAGGTCTCCTTCGTGCCACGCAGAGCACATTCGATGTTATGCAAATAATGTCCGCTTCAGGTTCAGACTACAATTGCGCTCCAAACTTTGAGAGACCCTTGCCACCATCTCACCGATCCCCCCTCATCACGCCCTCGCCATGTCCACACCGCGCCCCGGTCTCCCGCGTCTCCGCACCCCCTCCCCGTGTCTCCAGGACTATGCCTGATAGGCCCTATCGAGGATGGCGAGGGCCTCGGTGCCGCCACGCACGGCCTGGGTGTAGTGTCCAAGGGTAACAGCTGGATTTGCATGCCCAGCAAGCTTGGCGACAAGCCCAATCTCAACACCATGTGCTTGCAACGTCGACACGAAGCTGTGGCGTGCGGAATGGTGGGTCACATAGCGCACCCCTGCCCGCTTGAACGCTGGCCGCCAATAGCGTTTGAGGAAATTTGAATAAAGAATGGGACCACCGCCACCGATGCGCGGCAAGGGCCATTGCTGTGGAACGCCGGGCCCCGGGAACACGCGAAAGAGTTCGCCTTCAAGCCGGGGGCAAACCAGCCGCCATTCAAGCAGCATGGTGCGCAAGGTGGCCGAGATCGGGATTTCACGTTCGCCAGCTTCGCTCTTGGTGGTGTCGGTTGATGTGCCGTCGCGTTCCTGCACACGCCTGATTGAGATCAGGTTGCGATCAAGGTCAACATCTTCCCACAGAAGTCCCAATTGCTCAGACACCCGCACACCCGTCAGGAACGGAAACGCATAGAATATGCCACGTTCCTTGTCAGTCTTTGCGTGGGCAATGAGTTCTGCGACTTCCTGTCTTAGCCCCCTAAAACTGAGCCACTATTTGAGTGTCACAGGAGGAAGAAGGGATGGCTCGGAAACGGTATTCGGATGAGGATGCGCTGAA
>NZ_JALKAK010000035.1:0-11629 GCF_023015645.1 Pseudohalocynthiibacter sp. F2068 | reverse complement strand
CATACAAAAGGCCTCGCCGTCAACCAAACCTACACCCCAAAAAAAAGCAGCTTTGTCGTTTCAATAATTGCCGCTGCGTTTTCTGTTACCACCTAGGTAATTTTTAACACTCTTTTTTGCCATGTTTACGAAATATTTGAAAAAATTTGTGGCAGATTTCACTAACACCTTAATTATGCATGGTTTTTTTGATTCGTTACAGTTTGTTTCCATTTTTATTATCTGAAAGGTGAAAACAATCTGCCTTTCCCGGGTGCGATTGATCGCCATCTTTACACAATAACATATGCGCCGCAGATTGGTTTGGAACTGACTTTTCTCAAAAGTGCCATGAAATAGAACGAATTAAGTGAAAGGGTTTTAAAGTCGACGAGGTGCATGGTTGCGAATTTGGGCTGAAACAGCGATACAATTGCGAAAGAGCAGGCACTTTCAGGCTGCCAGCAAAGATTTATATAGTGTCTATTATGATGATATCCGGCGTGATGGCGGGATATTGAAATTCAGGTGTTAATGGTTTTGGAAACGTCGCATCCTACAATGAGTTCCAGTGAATTATATACCGGCTTTTTTGGCCTCACGGAACGCCCGTTTACGCTGGTGCCGGATCCGAGCTTTCTCTACTGGTCGGGTCAGCACAAGCGGGCGTTCGCGGTGCTGGAATTTGGCATCATGTCGCGCGCGCCGATCACGCTGATCACCGGAGAGATCGGGTCGGGCAAAACGACCCTGTTGCAGCAGTTGCTCAGCCAGATGGACGACACGGTGACTGTGGGCCTGATCTCGAACGCCCAGGGTGATCGCGGAGAGCTTTTGCAGTGGATATTAAACGCGCTTTCTGTCAAGGCCGATACCTCGGGCAGCTATGTGGATCTGTTTCAGACGTTCCAGGATTTTATGATTGCCGAATATGCCAAGGGGCGGCGGGTGATCCTGATTATCGACGAGGCGCAGAACCTGTCGGGCGAAGGCCTTGAAGAACTGCGCATGCTGACAAATATCAATGCCAACAAGGATGAACTGGTTCAGTTGATTCTGGTCGGTCAGCCGGAGCTGAAGAGCATTATTCTGAGTCCAAATATGCGCCAGCTTGCGCAACGCGTGGCTGCGAGCTTTCACCTGACGGGCATGAGCGCTGAAACGGTGGCTGAATATATTGCGCATCGCCTTAAGGTGGCCGGTGGAACAGGGCAGGAATTTACGCCGTCTGCCTGCAAGGCGATTTACAATGCGACCCGTGGTGTGCCCCGTCTGGTCAATCAGCTGTGCGAATTCTCGATGCTTTACGCCTGGAGCAGTGAAGTGCCAGTTATAACAAAAGATACGGTAAAGAGCGTGCTGGACGACGGGGTCTTTTTTGGCGGCTTGTCACTGGTGGACGACAAACAGGATCTCCACTTTTTGACCCAACGCGAAAGGGTTCTTCCATCGGAAGGGGGAACAGGATGAAGGGCAGGATTCAGGGATTGGCCGGGAAAGGCGCATATGCCTCTTCTCTGTCAGGCAGGTTCATAAATTCAGGTGCAATGACCTTTGGTATCTGGCTTAAAAAAGGGGCCATAAGATAATGGTAAATATACGATATTACTGGTCTATTTTTATGCGGAGGTTTCCGTATTTTCTGATTGTGGCCCTGGTGATTTCTGTCGCGTCGGTCATTGCGGCGATGACGCTTCCGCCGTCTTATGTTTCGCAAATGAAACTGATTGTGGAAGCGCCGCAGATCCCATCCCAGCTTGTGGCCTCAACCGCGGCAACGCCAGCCCAGCAACAGCTGCAAGTTGTCGAAGAGCGCCTGCTGACCCGTGCCAATCTTCTGGATATTGCCAACCGGCTACAGGTTTTTAAAAACCAGAATGAGATGAGCCCAGACCAGGTTGAGCTTTCAATGCGTGCGCGCACATCGGTCAGATCCAGCAGTGGACGTGGCCAGGCGCCCTTAATGACAATCAGTTTTGAGGCGCCCACAGCGCGCACTGCAGCAGGTGTGCTGAATGAATATCTGACGCTGATCCAGCAGGAAGACGTAGAATCGCGGACCGGACGCGCAACCCAAACGCTGGAATTTTTTGAACAAGAAGTGGCCCGGCTTAGTGAAAAGCTGGCCGAGCAGGCCGCACGCATTCTGGCCTTTAAAACCGAAAATGCCGATGCTCTGCCCGAGAGCCTTATTTACCGGCTGAACCAGCAGACCATTTTGCAGGACCGGCTGGCCCAGGCAGAGCGCAACATTGCAAGTCTCAAGGACCAAAAGCAGCGATTGATTGATGTTTTTCGATCGACAGGACAGGTTGCCGGGGTGACCGGGCAGGCGCTGACAGCGGAACAGCTGCAGCTCGAATCGCTGCGTGCGCAACTTAACAATGCACTTGCGATTTATTCGGAGGAAAACCCACAGGTTAAGATGCTTCAGGCGCAGATCGCAAAAGTAGAGCAAGTGGTCAGCGCCCAGCCCAGCCCACAGAGCACGGCCGTTGGAACCGGGAACTCCCTTCTGGATGTGCAGTTGGCCCAGCTTGACGCACAGGTCTCGGTTCTGGAAGAGCAGAAAACCCTGACCACCGGGCAACTTCGGGATCTGACAGAAACCATTGCCCGCGCCCCGACTGTTGCGATCCGGCTTGAGGAACTGACACTCGACTATCAAAATACCCAGCAGCAATATAACACGGCGACGAACCGGTTGTCCCAGGCCAGCACCGGAGAGCGGATCGAGGTTATGGCGCGCGGCCAGCGCATTTCAATAATAGATCCACCCTCAACGCCAAACGCGCCAGCCAAGCCGAACCGGGTTCTGATTGCAGGCGGCGGAAGCATCTTTGGTATTATGGCTGGTGTTGGGTTGGTAGTTTTGCTGGAACTTCTGAACAAATCGATCCGTCGGCCCGAAGATTTGGTCAGCAAGCTGGGCATTACCCCGCTGGCAACGGTCCCTTACACCCGGACACGGGGTGAAATGATCCGGCAACGCGGTTTGAAAACGCTCTGGATCATGATGATCCTCATAGGCATCCCGGCCGCTGTTTATGCGGTGCACACCTATTATCAACCCCTTGATCTGATTGCTGACAAGCTCATGGATAAAATTGGTGTGCGCTGGTGATGACTTCTGCCGAAGAAGGAATGTATTGAATGGAAAAACTTCAGGTCGCCATTGAAAAGGCCCGCGAGCAGCGTGAGAGCGGGCAGCAGGGACCAAAGCCCCGCGGCAAGGCGGGCTCCAAAGCGCCCACGCCCGCTATCGACGTCTGGCAAAGCGCGGCGACGGCAGATATCAAACCCCGTGTCGCGCGCAAAAACCGCCTTACCTCTTTTAATGGCGGCCGAGAGGCGGGTCCCTATGACATGCTGCGCTCGCGGATCCTGCAGCAGGCCGAAAGCAATGGCTGGAAGCGTATCGCTCTGGTGTCCTCGCACAGCGGCTGCGGCAAGACCACAACGGCGGCAAATCTAGCCTTCAGTTTTGGCCGCCAGCAAGATCTCAAGACAATGCTGTTTGACCTGGACTTGCGGCGCGCGGGCCTCGCCAAGATGCTGGGCCTGACATGTGCGCATAATATGGGGGATGTTCTGAAGGGAGAGATCGCCTTTTCCGACCACGCGATACGCTATGGGTCAAATGTGATGCTGGGCCTCAATGACGGGCCGATCAAAAACTCCTCCGAGCTTCTCCAGAGTCAACGAACTCTGGAGGTTCTGAACGAGATTGACGACACGTATAAGCCCGACATCATGCTGTTCGATATGCCACCCCTGATGGCAAGTGATGATAACTTCGGATTTTTGAAGAATGTCGATTGCGCGATTCTGCTGGTTGAGGCAGAAAAAACCACCGTCGATGAGATCGACGTGGCTGAGCGCCAGCTGGCAGAGCTTACGAATGTGATGGGCGTGGTCCTGAACAAAAGCAGGTATACCGACGGGGCTTATGGGTACGGATACGGGTATGACTGACGCTGCCGTCATTATTCCTCATTATAATGACGTTCCCCGGCTCACGCGATGCCTCGCGTCTCTGGCCAAAAACGAGTGTAGCAGGGTTGAGATTGTCGTTATCGACAATGGCTCAACCCAATCTCTTGAGGCGGTCAGGCAGGCGTTCCCCGAGGTCAGGTTTGTCGTCGAAACAGAGAAAGGCGCCGCCGCCGCCCGCAACAGGGGTGTGCGGGAAACCAAGGCGCCGCTGTTGTTCTTTATCGATGCGGACTGCGTCGCAGCTCCCGATTGGATCAGGACCGCGTTTAAGGTGGCTTCGCGCGCAGACCTGATAGGCGGGCGTGTGGATGTCTTTGACGAAACCCCGCCACCCCGCAGTGGGGCCGAGGGCTTTGAAACTATCTTTGCCTTTAATTTTAAGCGCTACATCGAAATCCAGGGCTTTACCGGTGCTGGCAATCTGATCACACGGCGCGACGTGTTCGAGGATGTCGGGGAGTTCCGCGGCGGTGTGTCCGAAGATCTGGACTGGAGCATGCGCGCCGTCGCCAAGGGCTACAGGCTGGTCTATGAGGACAGTCTTGTGGTCAGCCATCCCTCGCGGCAGGACTGGGCCGCGCTGCGCCATAAATGGCGCCGCATCACGCAGGAAATGTGCGCCACGAACGGAACAGATGCAAAAGCACGGGCCCGCTGGGCCCTGCGCGGGCTTATGATGCCGGCGAGCGCAGTGGTGCATCTGCCAAAGGTGCTGTTCAGCGCAAAGCTGAACTCCCCGGGTGAACGCCTGCGCGCCAGCGCAACTCTGATCCGCATCAGACTCCTGCGCATGCTCTGGATGCTAAGGCAAGGCTTCGGCCTGCAGATATGAACCTGCCTGTCTGAACCCGGGCTCCAGACACAAAAAAAACGGCGGTTACAATAAACCGCCGTCCTTTAAACTTTAAATCTGAGCTCAGGCCGCTTTACGACGCCGCCGCATCAGACCCAAACCTCCAAGAGCACCCATCAGAAGGAAACCAGCTGCCGGAAGCGGTACAGGAGAAGGCGCCGTGCCGTTCAGCGAAATGCTGGAAGGACGCAAAAATACGTAGTCAGGGTTTACATAGTCGTTAAAGCCGTCGGTGAAAGAGAAAACCCAGTCGCCTGCAGCTGACGTTGCGGCAACAGCGAAAGACCCGGCGAAGCTCCATATACCAGAAGAGTTGCCAAAGCCGAAATCAGAACCACTGAAGTTGAACGTCGCCCCGCCCGGTGCCTGAATGCTGACAGTTGTTTCTGACCCCCATGATGGGGACTGATGCAGAACGTCGATATCAAAGGCGATATCGGTCACAGTACCAGCGCCAACCGTTTGGGTAAGAACCGTCGCAGCAGGCGGCGTTACTGAAACACCATCAAGATTAACGGTCGCGATTGTCGACGCCATAGCATTGGTTGCCATCAGCATCACAACCGATACGGCTGCTAAAAGCTTTTTCATGGTGGTTACCCTTCCAAAATTCAAAAATATTTACCCTTCGTTAATTATTAATTCGTTCAGAATATCCTGTCACGCGAATTAGTTAAAAAAGGGCGAAAAAAAGGCGTAGGGCTGGCTATTTGTTGGCTTTTTATACACAGTAAGGGCCATCCCGGAGTATTGAACGCTAAATGTGGACAGTTGGTCTCTACGTCAAATCCGCAATTCCAAATTAAACTTCAGAATGCGCTGCCTGAACTACGGCGACTGCTCGCGTATTTGCAAAGCCCCGTCAACGTCAGGGACCAACAGATAGCGCACAGAGCGGATCTCGCCCGCCGTGGCGCCCTCACCCAGACCAAGGACCCGGTTGCCGCTGCTGTCGTACATCGTCGCAATCGCACCCCGATGACGCCTCCAACCCTGAAATCTACCAGCCCCATTATAAAGATAGTCGTTTTGACGACAAACTAAGCAGTTTCGCTTAATGTCAGGGCTGGTTTGAAGCAGAAAATAAGAATGTGACCAACTAAACGGCAGCATGAATTAGGTGACCTGTGCGGGCCGATGCGATACAAGCAGCATGCCAGAAAATCGGGTCACTTCGTTAAACACTTGTGGAGTCAAATTTCTAACAGAATATGTTTCCTTAGTGATACACCTACATTCTTTAGTGATTGCAGCGGACCTTTGAACGTGCTTTTCAATATCAAGAATTGTAAATATCTCAGTGAGTGGTAAAGAGTGTTTGTTTCTGAGAATTTGCTTGGAAGTAAGTGGGAAATAAACTGACTAAGGAGAGGGTATCCTCGGATGTCGGTACTTGCTGGACAAATAAGTTGGGTTGATCAGTTGAAAAAAAATCGTAGTCTACCCGTCATTTTTGCGGCGTCAGCTATCGTTCTGACAGGGCTCACACCTGCCCAAGGACAAAATACGCCCGGTGGCTTAACATTAACCTTCGGTATTAGTTCCTCTCTAAGGGTTAATGACAACTTTGATCTTGACCCTGTTTCGCCGGGTACAACAACACTTCTGGACAACACGCTATCTTTCAGCCTGCTGAAGGAAACACCGCTCGACACCTTCCAACTGGATCTTAGCGGGGTCCTGCGTTTGTCAGATGCGCCGGGATCATCCGATAATTTTTCAGCTGACGACCCCCGCGTCGGGCTAAGCTATGCGCATAATGGGCCCAACAATCGGGTTCTGGCGGATCTTGGCTACAGACGCGTCGATCTGAACTTTGCAGATCCGCTGCGGGAACTTGATGAAATTCTGGATCAGACCAGTCTGATTATTGATGATGGCCGAAGCGAAAATTATAACACCAAGCTTTCGTTTGAAACTGGCCTGAATGATCCGATCGGATTTGGGGTGGATATTATCCACAACGATCGAAAGTACAGTAACACCATCGATCCTGGCCTGTTTGATCGAACCACCACTCAGGTCGATGTTTTCAGCCGCTTCAACCTTTCGCCGGTCGCTTCCGGTCGGCTGACATTCAGCCAAAGAGATTATGAAGCCGAAGACATCACGCAAACAGAACGCACGACCCAAAGCACGTTCTTTGATCTGAACTATTTGCTGAACACATCAACCACACTGACCAGCAGCATTGGTTATACCGAGGTTGAAGAAACCGACAACGTGCCGTCACTTACGGTTGTTGATGGTCTCATTGGCGGCGTAGGCCTGAAGCGCCAACTGGTCAATGGCTCTGCTGGTGTAAACGTCGCGACCTCAATCTCAAAAACCGGGCGCAGAAATACAATAAGCGTAAACCGCGCACTGAGCCTGCCGACGGGTTCTCTTTCGGCTAGTCTTGGGGCTGTTCATGGGGAAAGCGGCAACACCGACGCTATCGGCAGCCTTGCCTATACGCATAACCTGCCAGCCGGCTCTATCACGGCTTCGCTCGACCGCGCTGTCCGCACCAGCTCTGAAGGGAATGACATCCGCACCACCCGCGCCGGTGTGGATTATCTGCAAACCATCAATACGCTTTCTTCCTTTGTGCTTGGGTTTGACTATGTCGAAATCGCTGACGCCGGCGTTGGAACAGTCAATGATACCAAATCTCCTCAAATCCGCGCGACATATAATTATGCGCTGACACAGGACTGGAACCTCTCTACCGGGTACATTTATCGGCATCGGGATGAAACAGGGATGGGCTCTTCTGATTCCAGCGAAGTTTTCTTGACAGTAGACCGGAAGTTTGTGATCCGACGCTAAACGTCAACATGACCTTAGTCCAGGCCAACAGACTGACGAGACCCGTGGGGAAAGAAATCGGAGCTACGTAAAGAAGTTTGCCCATGTCAACAAAGAGCTATCCAAAGGAGCATGCGACACAGTTCCCGACGATCAACGCGTTGGGGCTGTTCTGGTTTGCGGTACTTGTCGCTGGCTCTGTTCCGATCTTCTGGATTGGGCTTGTCTCACTTGTAGAGGCCTGGTCCACACCAGAATACAGCCACGGCCCGCTAATTCCCATTATTTCGCTGTACCTATTCCTGCGCGAATTACGCCGCGCACCGCTGCCTCTGGCCAGCGTTACGGACCGCTGGCCGGGCATTGCTATTATTGCCCTCGCACTGATCGTAGCGTTAGTTGGCAATCTGACCCACATCCCCGATATCGTTACTTACGCACTGATACTCTGGATTGGAGGCGTTGTTCTAACTGTCTTTGGTTGGGATCGTGGACGGCGGCACCTGTTACCCGTATTGCACCTAATTTTCATGTTGCCGCTACCGCAGTTCTTGTACTGGAAACTCACAATCCTGCTGCAATCCCTCTCTTCTGTGATCGGCGTCTGGTTTGTTAGTCTTGCTGGGGTGTCTGTTTTTCTCGAAGGCAATGTTATCGACCTTGGTGTTTACAAGCTGCAGGTGGCCGAGGCCTGTTCAGGCCTGAGATATCTCTTCCCGATCCTGAGCTTCTCGTATCTCTTTGCAATCCTCTATCGAGGTCCGATCTGGCACAAGGTGGTGCTTCTTCTGGCCGCGGCCCCGCTGACCGTTCTGATGAATTCCTTTCGTATCGGAATTATCGGTGTTCTCGTTGACCGCTACGGCATAGAGCAGGCCGAGGGGTTTCTGCACTTCTTTGAAGGCTGGGTGATCTTTGTTGCCTGTATCGCGATCCTCTTTCTGATGGCGATCGCGCTTCAGCGTTTGACCCCCAACCCAAAACCACTGTCTGAGGCGATTGACCTTGATACCGACGGCTTCGCACCCATTGCCGGACGTATTTTTGGTATCCGTCCTTCAAAAGCGCTAGCCATTGGCGGTTTGCTAACGTTTCTTGTGTCTTCTGCCTGGGTTTTGCAAAAAACCGCTGACACTGTGCGGGTCGACCGTGATCCATTTGTTCTTTTTCCGCGTCAGATTGCAGGGTGGTCCGGTTCGTTCACCAAGCTTGATCCGAATATTGAACGTGTTCTTGGGGCGTCAGATTACCTGAACGCTACTTACGCGACCACTCAGGATGCCGCCCTCATCAATATGTTTGTAGCCTTCTATGATAAGCAGACTGAAGGCACCGGCATCCACTCCCCCGAGGTCTGTCTGCCCGTTGGTGGTTGGGAAGTTTTCAGTCTGGAGCCTTACGAGCTTGACACAGGCGTACCGGCCTATGGCCGATTTTCAGTAAACCGGGCTGTCATTCAAAAAGGTATGACGCAGCAGTTGGTTTATTATTGGTTTGAACAACGCGGAAAACGCGAAACAAATGATTTTACCGCCAAGATAGGTGTTGTCATCGACAGCCTTATAATGGGTCGCACGGACGGTGCTTTGGTGCGCTATGTCACTCCTATTCTGCCTGATGAAACAGAAACAGATGCAGATGCGCGCCTTGCGCAGTTTATAAGGGAAAGCCTTGAGTCTTTACCCCAGTTTGTTCCGATGTGATCGGTCCACCGTCCTGTTGTTTGTGATTATGCACCACTTTAAGCAAAGCTAGGGTATGAAAGCGCCTCTCAATCCAGCTCTGCCTTCCCAGCCCATTCGATGGCGATCTGCTTCTGTCGTTATTCTTATAATCACATTGAGCAGCCTCGTGGAACTGAGCCTGCAAGCCGCTGATCACGGGTTAATCGGGACAGCAGGCTGGCGCGGGCTTGCCTATCAGTATGGGGCCTTCTGGGCCGGGCTTTTATACGATTGGCAGCCAAATTACGTAGCGCAGCCTTGGGTAATGTTTTTGAGTTATGTTTTGCTTCACGGCGGGCTTGGTCACCTGATTGGGAATATGATTTCGCTTTTGGTACTGGCTGAGATTGCTGCTAAATTCATCAGCCAAAGGGCTTTCTTCGCAATCTACATCATATCGGCAGTCGGGGGCGGGCTTTGTTTTGGCCTACTGAGCAGCAGCCCTCAACCAATGGTCGGTGCGTCTGGGGCATTGTTCGGGCTGGTCGGTGCTTGGCAATACTGGCGTTGGTCGGCTCGGCAACGCGCCGGGCGGTCGCTTTGGCCTATCTGGAACACCATATTTTGGCTTATTATGTTGAACGCAGTACTTTGGGCGGTCCTTGGTGGGTTGCTTGCCTGGGAGACTCATTTAGGTGGTTTTATCACGGGATGGATTGGCGCAGTTGCCCTGGCACGCTGGAATTCAGGTTTGAACAGGTGACACAACATCATCAGAGCGTGTTAACCTGACTCTCATGCAAGGATTGAAGAGACATTGGTTCCAACAAACAGTTTGCGCCCTAATATACGCGCTAACCTTACATTTGCTCGCACCAAGCCCTGGCTCAGCGCAAACACCCACACCGGTTGAAGTGCACGATGGTATTGCACAAATCAGCCCCCAGAACGCCGTAGTACTACCCTTGACTGATCGACCTCTGATTGAGGTCTCGTTTCCGGCGGCATCTTCTGCCTCTGTTTTAGGAGATCGCCAGAACGAAACCGCGCACCAGTTGTTGCGCCAACTCTACGCTATCGGACAGGCCGCTGGAAACCTTGGCGATCTTTATGACAACAGAGATCGGGGGCATTCGCAGCTACGCGCAGACCGGCATCCACAGTTAAGCCGTATTCTCTATGACACTCGGTTTCGCGATGTTGGGTGGGACTATGGGTTGGCAGCGGACCTGCTTTTCAATGCACCTGTGATTGGGAATTCCTCAACCGCAATTAAGAACGGTCGGCTGTCCCGTTCTTTACCGCGTATGGCCCTGACCGCTCCAGAAGGCCGTGGGGCGGACCTGATCTTTCAGAACTATATAACTGGCCAGATTCATGTATATCCGGAGCATCGAGATCACGACCCGCAAAAGGGGGATCTGTTTCCTGCTAACACACCTTATTACTTGATATCTCAGGGATCTTCCGGTTCAGACAAACCCTTCCTTGAGGCTTTGGCAATGATTTTAGCAGCGTTCCATCCGGACACTAAAGCACGCCTGACGGAAACCGGGTTGCTTGCCCCAACCGTACAAATGATCTTTCGGCGCAGCCAGAACGGGGTGCCAACGCATGAAGCCTATCTGAGCGGCGCGGCCCACCCGACGGTATTTTCGAAAGAACGTATAAATTTGCTTCGCATGGTGTCGCTTGCCAACACGTTACATCCTGATGATATTCCGCCGCTTGTTCGCCTTCGTGTTGTTGACGAGGACCGTGCCCGCGAAGGTATCGACTATTTCGGTGAAGGCCTTTCAGAACATCTGTTCGATACCCCTGCTGCTATTGCCCGTGTCTGGCGAAGTACAGCCTACAGCCGATCTATGGTTGTGTCAGCCGATACGACGCAGGACCCAAACGGTCGGCCTCTGACCTTTCGCTGGGTTTTACTACGTGGCGACCCGTCCAATACCCGTATTACACCGCTTGACCCCGATGGGCGCAGCGCACGTATCACGCTAAACTGGCAAAATGCGCGGCCAGTTCCGGGGCAACCCGACGTTCAATCGGCTCGCATTGATATAGGAGTGTTTGCCAACAATGGCGTTCACAACAGCGCGCCTTCGTTTGTTTCGGTATTTTTGCCCAAGCATGAGCGACGTTTCTATGATGCTGGCCCGGATGGGGGGATGCGGATTTCATCGGTTGATTACACAAATCAGAGCAATATCTACATGGACCCGCTGATCTTTCCGGAGATCCCCTGGCGTGACGACTATCTTTATAATGGGGCTGGTAGATTTCAGGGTTGGAGGCGTCATCGGGGTGCGATTGCGACGATGTACGACAGCAGCGGCAACCGGGT
>NZ_JALKAK010000034.1:0-6845 GCF_023015645.1 Pseudohalocynthiibacter sp. F2068 | reverse complement strand
TGTCCGTGTAAAACGTCCGCGTCCGATATTTCATCTCTAACACTCCATCTTTCCAAAAAGACTAAAGTGTTGCGACCACCCGTTGAAACCGCCGCCCAAAGCGCACGATACTTCGTTCCGCACGAATGTCCGCTTTGGATGAGGCTTGACGATAGCAACGATGTCTGTAGCAATCACAAAACAAAGTTTGTGAGCAACGTGGAATAGCTGATCATTGACAGATTTTGTTGCGAGCATGTCACCAGTTGGCCGATGGTTTGAGTGACGGCGACTTGGACTCATGGATTGTATTGTTCCTCCCGGTACAATGGCCTCAGCCAAGGTGCGGGCATATCGGCCCCCCCGCGTCAGCCACGCCGAGTTGCCAACATGCGCGTTAATGTGAGGCTGTCGCAGCGTCCCAGTGCGTCTCGCACAAACACGGAAAAGTCGTTCGCAGGCGGCCTTGCAGGCACTTGGTACATCATGTCATTGACGAACCCGCGATGGTAGGTCGCGTGGTTGACAAGATGGAGTAATATCTCCTCTCGTGTCATCGCGCCTGCGCCGCCGCCGACGAACGCAAAGCGGATTGTTTCGGTTAACCTCACGGCATCAAGGCCGTTGCCCAGGTCAACAAACCACTGGTTCATCTCGCGCTGTCGGTCGTACAGTTCCCGAAGCGGCGGCGTATCCGATGTATTACGGGCGGTGTAGCCGTGTTGGCGTCCGGTTAAGTGATGGCGGAATATGTCGTCGACAACAAGAACATGGTTGAGCGTGTGTGCAATGGTGCCGAAGTTCGATTGCCGAGGCTTGGTTACCTCGTCTTCGGGCAAATCGAACAACGCGCCATAAGTGACTTCATCCGCCCAATCCTTGTAACGTAAGAGTTTCTGTATCGTGCTAGGCATGGTGTGATCTCCTGAGGCATTTGTGATTGCCCTTGATAGTGACAGGGCGGCTTCTATTAGCTATTAATTCACTTGACATGGATAAAGATGCATCTGAGACCGAGTTTCGGTCTTTTAAAGACCGAATGGACCGCGAGGCGTACACGACACCCCGTCACTTTGCCGGTATCACGGGCGCGATGGCGGCTTTCGTCGCGGTTGTAGACGCGGGAAGCTTTGCAGGTGCTGCCATCTGGCTGGACATGACGCCGTCCGCCGTCTCGAAGGTTGTCTCTCGATTGGAATCGCGTCTTGGCGTCCGGCTCCTGACCCGAACCACTCGCAGGATCGCACTTACCGACGCAGGTGGGGTGTTCCTGCATCATGCACGGGTCACCCTTGACGCTGCTGAAACTGCCGTCTCGCAGGTTGCGGCGTTGGGGGATGAACCATCAGGCAGGGTCCGTGTGTCGGTGGGCTCAGCTTACGCCAAGCATCAACTGGTTCCGCGCTTACCAGCTTTCCACTCCCTTCACCCGAAAGTCACTATTGAACTGAATGTGAGCGACGCCTTGGTCGATCCACGCTTTGATGCGGTTGACGTGGCAATCCGGCCTGGCGGTAGTCTCACACCCGGTCTCCATTTGACGTCACTCGGAACAGCGGTGCGCTTTCTCTGCGCGTCGCCTGCCTATCTTCAGCGCAAAGGCGTACCTCGCACTCCTGATGACCTCGCCTTCCACAACTGCCTCGTGATGTCAGGGGCGGGGTTCGAACGCTGGCCGTTCCGGGTCAGCGGACGCGTGAGAGACATAGAAGTCATTGGGTCAGTGCGTGCGGACAACGCTGACATGCTTTTGGATTTAGCACTTGCTGACCATGGTATTGTGCGCCTTCTCGATACAATAGTAGGCCCCCCCCTGCGCAAAGGGAGGCTGGTTTCTATCATGGAAGACGTCCATGTCGGGGATCATCAGCCGGTAGACGCACTCGTCCGGCGTGGCCGTGAGATCGTACCACGCATATCGGCGCTGCTTTCCTTCCTGCGCGACGACCAGGTTTTGAGTTAAGCTGGCAACAGAATATGCCCATTGATCACATGAACTGATGAAGCGGACATTCAAAATATTGTAGGAAATGACTGCTAAGTCTGCATTGCCGACCTTAATGCAGAATGCGGCGAATGGCTGGATCGAGCCCTCTTTTCCGATATTCTGCAGTGCCGCGAATGACCTAAGTGCAGGCGGGTGGCAGTTTATCGGTTCGCTACACCTTACTTGGACCTTTACCGACCCTCGGGTCGGCGCGTGTACCGGTCGATACACCAATACAAAGCACAATCTCATCCGCGCGTGGCGCGTCAGGCAGCCACAATGTCATGGTGTCAATATGGTCAAATGACCATGGCTCGTCCTTATGCCCAAGTGGTAGATCGATGCTACTCCCTACGGCGCCGACCTTGTGGTTGGACGGCATGAGGGCCTTTCCGCCGCCGACAGCTTCCCGCACAGGCTTACCTAGTTTGGGATGCAGCACCGCGGCTCCGTGCTCCATTGCCCCTGTAGATCCAATCAGGGCAGCTTTGCCATAGCAAACCGGCGGCGTCGGCAGGATATTCACCAAATCGCCCGCGAGCTGCTGGCCGACTTCTGCACTGATATCAAACAATTTCGACAGATCGTCCTGATCGGTCCCGGCAAAAGGGTTGTTGACGATCGCCATCGCGGCGGCACGTGTGATTGATGGACAAGGCTTTCCCATCTCGTCGGAATTTATGATTTCTTTAGTTATAACCGATTTGCGAATGAGCATGGTTAAACTTCTCCCCTAACGGCCAGAGATAGCCCTGTTTTGAGATATTGATACACAAACGCAAGTGGAACCACCAAGGCGTACAGGATCATGGCAAGCCATATGGGGCCTTGTGCGCTTCCGGTTGCGTCCAGAGTCGCGCCTGCGGCCGGAGGTGTGATCATCATAATCGCGTAGTACACCGTAAAGAAGATCCCCATGCCAAAGGCCCGAACTTCGGGCCGCAATGCTTGTCCGGCCAAGGCCATAATAACACCCGCCGGTGCCATGCCGATCAGGCCGAAAAGTACGCTTGCGCTCAACCCGGCGCCCGGCACACCCAAAAGCAGAAGCGAAACAATCGCGCCCCCCATGCAGACAGCCAAAATCGTATTTCGCCGCCCAAAACGATCCGAGATCTGTCCGCAGAGCGCACCAGACAGGATCATGAGCCAGCTGCCGACGCTGATGATGCCCGCAGACGCCAAGGCCGTTTGGCCGAGGCTCTCAAGCACTTTTGGCCCAAATGAAAGATAGGTGACATAAGCTGCGTTGAACACGCCCCAAGCCGAGGCTGCGCAAAGCACAAGCCGCCATTCCTGGGCTGAGAGCCTCGGGGTTGAGTCGCTTTTGACTACAGGTAAATCATGCGGCGCCTTGTAAAATAGAAGCACTCCCAGTGCAGCGATCAAACAGTAGCCCGATGCAACCTGAAACGGAATCCGCCAGCCGAAAGCGTCTGCAAACCACGCATGACCCACCTGACCCATCGCGATTCCAAATGGCCAACTCATGACAAGTATGCTCATCGCGGTCGCGATTTCGCGCCCCTCAAACCAGTCAGCGATCATTTTGGTGAAATAGAGGGTGGTAAAAAGAAAGCCTACCCCCCCGAAGACGCGGCCGAGCCCAATCATCCAACTCTCTGTTGCAGCGGATGACACGACACCCCCGAGAGCCAGCGCACCCAGCCCAAACACGACCATGTAACGATCTGAGACAAAGCGACCCCAGTATCCGGCAGGGAGTGCCAGGAAAAGACCAGGAGCCATGAACAAACCGATCAGAAAACCGATCCCAGCATAGTCGAGCCCGAAGGCGACAACCAGGTTATCGCCAACGGAGGCCAGTGTCTGAAACTGAAATCCAAGCCCGATGCGTGCCAGAAAAAGCAACGCCAAGATGCGCCAGCGCATCACGCCCAGCCAAGTCCACGCAGGGCATGCACATCGTTCCAGATCTTGGTCATGTGACGGATTTTGTCACCATCAAACTCCATGACATAGGCGTAATCCGAAACCACCGAATTGCCGGTTGGAGCAACGGGCCCGCCTTCGCCAGTCTGCGTTCCATGAAATTCGGCCGCCGCAACAACTGTGCCACGTTCCTGATCCATCGCAAACGCCTTGAGAACATAACGCCCGTCGGGCACCGGGGTCAGGAGGCCCTTCATCCACTCGCAATAATCCGCAAGCATCTTCGTGTCGGTCAGTGCGTCGGCCTGGCAGGAGAAAGTTGCGTCCAGTTGACACCAACCCCGGCAGGCATCCCAGCCCTTGCCGGTTTCGCAAGCGTCAAAAAAAGCCTGTGCGGTTTTGTGGTGTGACATCTGTTGATCCTCCATGTTGTGGTGCCATGGACAACACTATGCCGGGAACGTTGTGGTAGATATCAGGCAGATGCAGTAAATTGGGCCTTGCGCGTGCAGTATTAAACTACATCATTTGCGGGATTGATTGTGTAGAGCGCTGTATCCACACTCGATTTTAAACGCAGGTCAAAGGAGCCGCGGAAGTGCCAGCACAGTCCGATCTCAGTCCAAGGGAGTTGGAAATCGCGCAATCCTACGCGACCGGCTCTACCTACCAAGAAATTGCAGGGACGCTTTGCATCGCGCCATCAACCGTCCGCACGCATTTGGCCACGATCTACCGAAAAATGGAAGTTTCCTCAAAACTTGAACTGATGACCCGTCTCAAAGGCGATTCCCCGCAGCCGCGCAGTCAGTCTGAATTAAACTCGGTGATTTCAGAGCTGGCATTGAGCCTTGAAGAAGCGATCAGTCGCGAAAAAGCACTTAGTGAGGTACTTCGAATCATCAGCGCCTCGCAGGGGAATATGGGCTTGGTAATGCCCTCCATTCTGAATCACACGTTGGAACTGTGCGAGGCAGAGTTCGGTATTCTGTTTGAATATCGGCAAAATAGGCGATTTTGCGCGAGCTTCACAAAAGGCATCCCAGAGCCCTTTCAAAGGTGGCTTGATGAGAGTGGCGAATTCTCTGCTAGCGCACAGACGGGCCTTGGACGGATGGACGCACAGCGCGAGGTGGTTAACATCATTGATGTAAAATCCGAATATATCTATCGCACTGACGATCCTCTGCGCTATGCAACAGCTGACCTCGGCGGGGCACGTTCCTTTGTGGCGATCCCGATGCTTGCCGCGGACAGGCTGGTGGGAGCCTTCACGATCTACCGGCAAACGGTTCGACCCTTTACCGCGGACACAACTCGACTTGCTCAGATGTTCGCGGACCAAAGTGTGATCGCCCTTGAAAACGCTCGGCTGATGAGCGCAGTGCCAGAGGTCAAGCGATGAACCGGAAATCGCAAAGCACAGGAGACTTGAGTGCGCGGGAACAGCAGATTGCGCAAGTTTATGCGCAAGGTGAAAGCTATCAGCAGATTGCAGATCGACTTTGTCTCGCGCCGTCTACCGTGCGGACGCACCTGGCAACGATCTATCGCAAACTTAGGGTGTCCTCGAAACTGGAACTGCGCGACGCCTTGCCCTCCGCCGCAACACCGCAAGCCGACCTAGTTGAAGGATTTCCGGAGCGGCCAGAGAAGCCGTCCATCGCCGTCCTGGCATTTGAAAACATGTCGGGCGATCCCGAGCAGGAGTATTTCTCCGATGGGATCAGCGACGATATCATCACCGCGCTCTCGCGCTCGCCGTGGCTCTTCATAATCGCACGCAACACGACCTTCACTTACAAGGGGTCCAACGTTGATGTCAGGCGTGTGGCTGAAGAACTGGGCGTTCGGTTTGTACTGGAAGGCAGTGTCAGGCGATCCGGCGATAGAGTTCGAGTCACGGCACAGTTGATCGACGGATTGACCGGCGGCCATGTCTGGTCTGACCGCTATGACGGCCAGCTGGAAGACGTGTTCGATTTGCAGGATGAGATAACGCGCAATGTGGTTGCCTCGATTCAAACAACGGTTCATCTCAGTACTATTCAGGATCCGGTCGAGAGGGCGTCTCATCCGGACTTGACCGTTTGGGAGCTGACCATGCGTTCCTGGCATCTGCTCTATGATTTTGATCCGGAAAGCTATGCCCATGCCAAAACGCTGCTTGAGCGCGCTTTGGCGATCGATCCTGAAAGCGCAGAGGCGAACATGGTCCTCTCGCTGATCAATCACCACATTGCAATCATGGGTTTTGCGAAAGACGAAGTACCTGCAATGGAAACGGCCTATGCGCTTGGGCGTCGTGCAACGCAGTTGGATGATCGGAATGAGTATGCCCATTGGGCGTTTGGCATCAGTTGTTGGGGCCTGCTGAAATACGACGAGTCCCTCGCCGCCCTTGAACGCGCTGTTGCCCTGAACCCGAATTGTTCTCTGGCTTATGGCAGTCTAGGCACTTTGCTAGGCATTTTGGGGTGCTCCGAAGAAGCAATCGCCAATCAGGAAATCGCGATCCGCTCCAACCCCTTGGACCCAAGCATCTTTTTCCGGTTCTCAGGGCTTGCGCTTGCACACTACATGGCCGGGCGATACGTGATCGCGATTGAGTGGGCCGAGCGCGCCATTCATCGAATGCCCCGTTGGTATTTTGCGCATTTCGTTTTGGCCGCGAGCCACGTGGCACTTGATCAACACGAACAAGCGTCTGCAACTGCCGAGGCATGTGTGGCAGTGATACCAAACATCCGCATCCGAGACCTTGATCGAGTCCCTTTGAAAGACACAAAGAAAATGGACAAACTCCGCAACCGCTTACGTATTGCTGGGTTCTCTGATTGATCGAGACCTCACCAAAGCGGCCATTGGGGCACGTGCAACGAAAGGACGCTCTGTCCCGGCGGTTTCAACGGGTGGTCGCAACACTTTAGTCTTTTTGGAAAGATGGAGTGTTAGAGATGAAATATCGGACGCGGACGTTTTACAC
>NZ_JALKAK010000033.1:0-7296 GCF_023015645.1 Pseudohalocynthiibacter sp. F2068 | reverse complement strand
TTCAGCGCATCCTCATCCGAATACCGTTTCCGAGCCATCCCTTCTTCCTCCTGTGACACTCAAATAGTGGCTCAGTTTTAGGGGGCTAAGACAGCTGCTGCCGTTACAACTGGGCGTCCACCTCCCTTTCTAGACAAAATTGAAAAAGGAAACGTTCTATTCTTGTCTGCTGAGGATGATCCTGCACGCGTTCTTAAACCACGCCTTGTTGAAAACGGAGCAGATGTCTCGAAAGTCCGTTACCAAGATCACGTGTTTTCACTTGATGCCAAAGGGATGCTGATGCTTCGTCAAGAGATCGAGGCACACAAGCCCGCATTTGTCGTTATCGATCCTATCATAGCATACATGGGCCCCGGCGTTGATGGAAACAATGCGAATGATACAATGAGGTTTATGGGGGAGTTGGACAGTATTGCCCGTGAATACGATGTATCAATTCTGATCGTTCGGCATTTGAGGAAGGCGAAATCAGAACACGCAATGTTCCAAGGGATCGGTTCTATCGCGATATCTGCACGTGTTCGTTCAGGTTTAATTTTAGGTATCCATCCTGACGATCCAGAAAAGCGCGCTATCGCTCACGCCAAAGCGAACTATTCAAAGGAAGGTCCAACCATTGTTTTTGAGCTAGATGGTTCCAAAGCTGGGCGCCATCCGGTCGTTAAATGGCACAAAGTTGATCCTGGGATATCTGCAGACGACCTGTTGTCAAAGCCCGAAGGCACAAGGGGCAGACCCAACAAAGAATTGGAATTCGCCAAGGATTTTTTGCGTGAAGTTTTGGCGAACGGGCCAGTCGAGAAAAATAAGCTGGAACGCATGGCCACTCCTCGGTCCATATCTTCGGCGACAATGCGACGTGCTGGCGAAGAAATGAACGTAGTCAAAAACCGTGGAAAGAAGGGGCGCTCATATTGGGCATTGCCTTAACGCTTTAACCCAAAAAACGCCTGTCATTTGGTTCGCGGGTATTATCAAATCCACTTGTTCACAATTCATGTATGTATGCGAGTTTTGAACAAGTGGTTTTTCACCGTTTAGACCGACACTCGGACTATTGATAAGTCTTTCGGATCTGAGAGCTGTGCATAAAATGTAGCGAAACCAAGCGCCTCAATCTGGTGCTAGCGCATGAGGGTTTCTTTCGGGTGCCAACGGGGTAAGTTTACGCACCATTTCGCTCGTTTTCGTGTACATATTGGCGATGCCAAACCAGCACGTTTCGATGCGACGCTCGCGGCTAGAATACGCCCATGTTCAGCCCTGCGGCCATTGCCAGACCGACGTCGCGACATAACGCAAGTTGCTCCTCAGGGATCGTCTTCTCTGCAAGAATTTCTTCGGGTGTTTGGGCGTGGGTGCAGATAATCAGCGGTGGTTGTACCTCTTTAAGTCGCCAACCTTGGGCAATGCGCGCAGTCTGGCGCACCGCGTTTTCACCATCCGAACCTGCGCATACCATTTGGGCATATGGTCGTCCTTCAATGCGCCCCAAAACGGGATAGTAGCACCGGTCGAAAAAATCCTTCATCACACCGGCAATCGCGGCAAGGTTTTCCGGTGCGCAGAATATGTATCCATCGGCCTTCAGAAGGTCCTCGGGCCCTGCGTGATCAGCGGTCTTGAAAATGGTCAGCGCTTCGCCTTTGGCAGCAGCAGCTGCAGCCTCAGCCATCTGGCGGCTGCCGCCTGTCCTCGAATAGTAAACAATAAGAAGTACCGCCATCTCCTGCTATCCTATCGCCTCTCACGAATGTTGGCCATATGATCAGGTTGAGGCCAAAACTAATGCCCGCTCTGGGCTCAAAACAGTCGAATGCCTACTCTGCAGACGAACCCGCACACCAATACATTTGCGCCAACGCCAGTCTTGGTCCTACCCGAACGGTCGCTCCGAAGCACGTTACTGCTTGTCCAATTTGGACAAACACAAAAACCTTGCCGTATCGTTGTTGGCATATCTAACCTCGCGTTACGGCCCAGCTACATTGGGAATGTCAGATAATGATACGGAATGGACTGGACTCAAAAATACTGGGATGCGTTAGAGCAGTTATACTGGACGCCCAAATACTTGGGCCTCAAATCAATATCGCGGCGGCATTGGGAAATGACGGGCGACAGAGTATCGGTTCCGGCAGCAATGACCAACCCAACAGGCCCGCTGTATCGGAGGGTAACAACGGGTAAAACTTTTCCGCAGCTTGTTCGTCGCCAAGAAGAAACGTTTAATCACATTTTTGATCTAACATTCGGTATTTTGGATGGTGCAATCACAAACGACATATTCTGCTCGCTGTTAGGGCGGCGAAAAAATGACTCACTGAAAAGCTACGGCCGTGAACTTGGGCCCGAGTTTGGATTCCCCAACCTTTATTCCTTTAGCCAACACGACGGCTATTTTGTTGGCAGTAACTGGTCTCTAGCTGTTGAGCTTAAGTTCGATGCCGAAACATCAATAGACCAACTAGCAAAGTATTTATTGGCCTTTTCGGTGGAACGCTCGGTTAATGTAGAACGAAAACCCATTTCCTTGATTTACATTACTCCAAATCCCGAAAGATTGTTGGACGACGCCTTCCCTTTTCCGATGGATGAGATCGGACCACATTTGTTGGATACTATTTTGGCAGGTGCTCGTTCAAGCGTTGTCAAACCATTGAGGGGATTTGAATCCATTGCGGCCGACATTCTTGATGATTTGTCTTTAAGAGCCTTTAGCTGGAGCGATATGGATAGGCAGCTCCAAACTAGAATCTCTGAAGTTACCGACGGCAACCCAGAAGGCCGGACCGTTGCTCGGCTTTTGCAAGGGTTATCTAATGAAATACGCAACCATCCATTATCCAAATGCACCGAGGCAAGTGAGAGTCAAAAATGAGTCCCACGTCCCTGAATGAAACCGTGTGCGCGACGTGAACAAGTCGGTTGGCTGTTCTTAACAAGGCAACGAACTTAAACTGGTGGAGATGGAGAGATTTTCTGGACAGGTTGTGTCCCTACTGGCAACGTTGGTTTTGAACCTGTTTTAGATTTTCAGTTTTGAGGGAAGAGAGATGGTTCTTTTTAGACAGCTATTTATTTTCACTTTATTTTTTTGTTATTTGTCATCCACTGAATCCGTTGCGGCCGAAGAAGAGTGCAAAGGCGACGCGCCTCAAGAGCATCGCATCGGAAAGTATCACTTTGAGACGACGTCCCAAGTATATAGACGAAGTGGTGTCCACTTTTATGTGACTTGTGTGAAGAACAACGGCGAGGGAGATTTGTGGGTCGATTGGTTTGTCCCGGGTCCGCAATCGTTCGTTCCCAGCGGTATCGCTCTCGAATCTCCGAGAACCTTCGTGACACGGGAAACGCAGTCTTTCGTTGGTTGCTTAGAGTACGGGAATCGCGCGGAGACGCTGAATGAACATTTTTTGGGCCATACCAATGATCAATCAGCAATAGATGAAGAGCAATCTCTTGGATGCGAGTACTGGGCAAGGCAAGCCACGTTGGAGCCAAGTGACAAGACTGCACTAGAAGAGCTATCCTATCCATTTAGAGTATTCTTCCCGTCCGACACAGAGAAACCCGCAGATAGCATGCTTGTAATGCAGGGAACTGTCAGCTTGCGCATTAGTGAGGAAAACCGGTTCACATCAATGCTCGAATACGACATCTCGCAATTTGACGGTCGTGAAGGAGGTGCTGCAGATGAGGTTGTCATGCGTCCGGTTGATGGTGGTCCAGCTGGAGAACTTTTAAACTTTGTTTTTCTTTCTGAATATAAGTCCCAGCTTGTGACCGATTTTCCGAGCCTTCCCATGAAATGGGAAGACAACATAGCAATCACTGCAAGTTTTGAAAGCGATTGGATGCTTACTTCAACCCGCTACGGATTTTATGATAAAAACAATGTTTTCGTAGGGGCTATATTTGTCCCTGTTATCGCGCCCATTTCTCAGTAAAGGCAGCAGATGAAGATATTAAAAGCCATTCTCGCGTTTGCGTTCGGCCCGTTTCTTGCGTGGATCAACGCTATACAGCAGCCATTTCAAAACGCGGGCTTAAGCCATCCACATTGGGCGGGTGATGCAGATAGTCTTGCAATAGGACTATCGGCAATCTTCACACTTGTTCTGGTTGCTGTGATGTCGGCGATCTCTAGTCGATATGCGCTCTACGTAGTAATCGCCTCCGGGATAATTACGGTAGTTGCACTTGCTGGGGTATTTTGGCTTGGAGACAAAACAGATGCAGCGGTCGGCCAACTGGAAATCGACTACTGGAAGGAGATGTGGCGGAGAGGTTACGTTGCTTGGCTTGTTGTTGTTGTACTGACGGCAGTAGCCGCTCTTCACTTCCTAATTCGAGACGATGATTAAGTCGCTCCGAATCTGGTTTGATGAATCCCAACCTTAATTTGCAACAAATTGTGCTGTTTGTTTTTCAAAGATGCCGCATTTTCCCGAAGCGAGAAATCCTTTGCCTGATAATGGGGTAGGCGCTTAAACTCACTGGCTGACAGGCGATATGACGGCGTCTGACAGCCCAGTCTCATTTTCTCGAGGAATACCGCCAAAATCTACTTCTAGGCCTCACGAGCCAATAAATGCGGGTTAGTTTCGTCCCCAGTTTTGGCGTAGGGACTTCAAAACAACTGTGAATGGATCTGATGAGCCGAGTATGTTCAATGGTAGACGCGGCCCATGATTTAGCAGTTCATGTTCGACACGCCACGGTTCTTCGTGAGAGCAAAATGATAACCTCCCATGCTTGGCCAACCATTGAGATAGACGGGCCTCATCTTCTACCCGCATCTTTGGCCTATTTCTGCTATTCCGAAAGCCTTGGAACCCAAATTCACTTACCAGCAGCGAGGCGAGTGAAAACCTAAGTGTGGATGTCCCAATCTTTCCTTGAATGTGGTTTCCAAGCCTTTTTTGGAAATATTGAGGGCTGGTTCTTCCGTTCAACCGTTTGCGGCTGGGTGAGATGCCAACATAAAGTAAATGCCTGCCATCCTGCTCCTTGCAACTGTTCCGAGATACTTCCAGTAAAACATCATCAAACCACCAGCCGTATATACCGTGGCTGATTTCGTTCTTTTTAATATGTGAAATGGTGTCAGTGGGGATGAACAACTGCTTGGGTGAAACAAGATCATTTGCTGTTGAACTTAGACTATAAGTCATATCGTCAGCTGTCTTTTTGGGAATGCGCCAATCATCGAAGCATGCTCGGGCTTGTTAATTGTAAAAGAGTATCTCTGACCTCTGTACGTCGATTATTACTTATAGTCTATGGTCATTTGGCTGCTCTAAATGCGCCATGCAGCACATGTCAGTGCAGCAACGCGTTTCAAAAAACCTTCAGAGAATAAGAAGGGATAGCGGTCTCTCTCAGGAAGAAGTGGCTCACCGCTCTGGCATTCACCAAACCTATTTAAGCGGCGTTGAAAACGGAGAACGTAATCCGTCGATATTGGTTATGGAACGCATTGCGAAAGCGCTGGGCGTTGATGTTTTAGAGTTTTTCAAGAAAAGCTAAGATTCCTCCTGACAAAGCTCTGAGGTCTGTCTTATCGATCTGCACAAGCAATCGAAGGAGACCACAATGGCCGATATTATCACCCTCAAAGAACTTTGCACCGAACTGAAAGTTGATCCTCGAGAAGCACGTGAAAAACTACGAGCCGCCGCAAAAGACCCGAAGAATTTCCCTGAACTGGCGAAAGCGCATAAACCACGCACATCTTGGCAGTGGGTCAAGGAGTCTGCAGGTGAGAAAGAAGCCAGGTCAGTATTGAAAACTAACTAGTTTAGTTTGAGCGGCTCGGATCAAGGCTCATTGAGCATCGGTATTACGGGCGGAAAGCAGCAATTCGCTGCGTTTCGCTCTTATGTCTGAGATCTGGGACAAATCTGCCATTTAGCAAAGTATGGCGGTGCACCAGCGCTTGCGCCCTGATCACGGTTTCCATAGGACCGGATTCATCCATGGCTCAGGCAGCGACAGTCGCCCTGGAGCGAGCGGAGCCTGTGCCGCTAGCAGTATAGATTGCCAGGCATCCGCCCATTCTTCGGGAATGGGATAAGGGGCCAACACTTGCCGTTCAGGCGAAAAACCGAAACGCTGGTAATAAGCCGGATCGCCGAGAACGAAGACCTGCTTGATCCCCCTCTTCTCCAACCGTTCCAGTCCGGCGCGGACAAGTGAACTGCCCAAACCCAGCCGCTGAAGCAATGGTATCACGCCGAGAGGTGCAAGAAGCGCACCGGTTCGATCCCACTCTTCAGTCTCACAAATGGTGAAGAGGACATGCGCAACCAATGCATCCCCGTCAAACCCTGCCAGTGATAGGACATCCAGACCGTCCTCGAGAAGTGCCAACACGACTGGTCTTAGCTCCTCCTCTGGGAAGGCTAGCGGGTAGAGGGCTAGAACCTGCGCAATGTCTCCCGATGTGGTTTCGCGGATCATCCACTTTTTCGTCACGTTCTGCCTCCGGTCAGTTGCAGCCAAAAGCCAAATTGAAAATCATCTAGAACGACATTGCAAGAATGAGTCCGCTTCGTCCGCCGCTCGATCCGGACCTTTGCAGCGCTTTGCGTCGATGTCTGCTGTGCGGAAAAGTTGTCGTTCAAGCCGACCGATGATACGTCAGCGAGCGGCACGACACCGACGATTACGAATTGTGCAGCTACTCGACGGCAGGGTTGCCGAGCGTGGGCATTATCCAACTCGGCAATGTCGCCTGCGATGGAGAGCCAACTTCGCTGCGACGCACCCAGCAGTCCGCCCGAAGCCGGTTTCAAAGAAAAAACCGACTAACGACCACCGAGGCCGGGACTGCGTTTTAGTTGGTTAAGACACCAACGCCCGCGCCGACGACGGCACCCTCAACGCAGCGACCGTCGGCAAGTACCTCTCCGGCGGCACAGCCGATTGCGGCGCCCACGACGGCACGCTCCAAGTCCGTATTGACCTCGTCGCACGCAGAAAGCCCCACTATAGAACCAACTGCAATGATGATGAAAAATCTCCGCATGTTAAAACTCCTCGAACCCAACAAATAAAAAAACATACCATGTCGAGGGGCGACCAACCAACATAAAACCGCACTTACTGCAGTTCACGGACCACGCGGCACTGCAACCCCGCGCCCGCTCTGAGCTCGAAGCGGTGGTTCGCTGCGGGATACGCCAAGGTCTGCTATGCGGGTGTGGTTTCAACTGATCGCCGCAACACATGCTTCAAATTTCTCTGCTGGCGTTTGGTATTGCAAGGTCTTTCGAGGTCGCTCGT
>NZ_JALKAK010000032.1:0-8595 GCF_023015645.1 Pseudohalocynthiibacter sp. F2068 | reverse complement strand
ATCTCGGTGTCAAAGTATTCCTACTGGTTTCGCAGCAGTAATAGGCTTTCGATAAAATCGTGATCAAATTGGGTTCAAAGCGTTAGTTTGCTGCATTCTGCACTAATGACCGCGGTAGCGGGACAAAGCGGCCGCTTTGAACTTGGCAAGATAATGGGATTAAACATTACAAACAGCTATGCACGCACCAAGCGCTAAATATGCGACTGTCAGTGGCAGATAGCTCTCACAAATGAAAACGGGCAGCCCGTATGCCGCCCGTTTCAATCACATCATTTGTCCTAGGTAGTGTATTCCTTCGACTTAAACGAAATGTGCCTGGCCGATTCCGGGGCGTCCGCGACTTTGCGGATATTGGCCCAAGTGTGCTTGTAGTCCGGAAGAACCAACTCGTTTACGCCAGGATTGATCACGTTGCCTTGCGACCCGGCGGGAGAGCCAAAGACCATCAGTGTTTCACCCCTGCGCGCAGTCGGTGTCGGATAGACCATTGCCTGCGTTGCCCCATTGTCGTTGTAAATTTCGACAAGGTCGCCCGCACTGGCACCCAGATCGGCCATGTCTGCCGGGTTCATCTCAATGAACGGGAAGGGGAAGCGATCCTGAATGAAGTCGTTATCCTGATCGAGGAACTGGTTTTGCCAGAAAATATTGGCGCGGCCGTTATTGATCCAGAATTGGAACTTCTTCTGTTCGGCTTCCTTGCCATCTGCCTGCCAACCGCGCCATCCGGCTGCGCAGAACCGCGCCTTTCCGTCACCTGTGCCAAAGGTGCCATTGGAAAACAGACGCTCGGTGCCGACAAGCTTGCCGTCTTCGTAACCGACAACTGGCTCCAACACACCGTTATTACCCATTGCACGCAAACGCTCGTAGGTCACTTCTGGGTTGCCCTTGTTGTAACCGTCCATGAAGGCATCTTCCTCAGTCTTCCAGTCGTACCCTTGAAACTGATCTGCATAAGCATCTTCGCCAAGCCCGCGAAGTGCTGCCTCCATATGCTGGGCAATTCCGGCTGCAATCAGGCAGTCAGGCATGGAGTTGCCAAATGGATCCATGTACTTTTCTGACAGGCGCATCCGACGCTCGCCATTCATCGAAGTGAGGTTCATCTCGTTGGATTCACATGCTGCCAAGATTACATGGGCGTTTTCACCGATCTGACTGCGGATGATGTCAACATCAACCACGAACAATCCACCCGCGTTGACAGCACCGACAATCGCGTCGATCAGCTCTTCACGTGTGCCACCCGCTGCATTGTCCATTGCGGTTTTCACCATGTCTGCACGCCGCTTGTGTGCTTGCTTGAACTTGGCGGCGTTAAGGGTAGTTTTGTAATGGTCACAGGCCCAGATATGGTGAATTTTCCCTTGTCCGCTGATTAGAAGCCGATCGACATAGGCCGCTGGGCGGCCCACATGGGCGTCTGACGGACGATAGTAGCCCTCTTGGTGACCACCCAAACGGCAGATACCGCCACCCTCGCGACCGACATTGCCGGTGGCTAGCGCGATATTCACCAGCGCACCGATTGTGCGGTAGTTGTCGTTGCCCCAGATGATGCCTTTTTCATAGGCGGTCACGCATTTACGGCGTGCTCCGTCTTTGGGCTCGGCAATCCACGCGGCTGCCGTGGCGATATCACCTGCTGAAACGCCGCAGATTTCCTCGGCTTCGTCCAGAGACACCCGGCAGGATTCCATCGCCACTTTGAGGCTGCCAAGCGCTGCTGGGTGGGCAGCATCCTCGGGTTGGGCCACACCGTCTTCGAAGGTTGAGTTGGCAATGAAATCGGCATCAATCCAGCCCTTGTCCACGATCTCAGTCAGCAGAGCGTTGAAGAGCGCCATATCAGTTCCGGTGTTGATTTGAAGATGCAGTACATTTTCTGCGCCCGCCACCTCTTCAGCCGCATTGATCGAAACGGTGCGTCGTGGCTCAACAAAGATGACGCGTGCTCCATTCCGCATTCCGGGGACCATGTGGTTCAGGAACAGGTTGGTCTGAGTTTCCAGCGGATTGGCACCCACTATCATGATCGTATCGGTCAGTTCGTAGTCCGCGTATTGGTAGTTCAGCTCACCCACACCCATGTCGCGGGTTGAGTGGACCTCCGAATTGTAGGCGGGCCTATTGTGGATACGGCAATTCTTGATTTTCATTGACTCGAAGTAGAGCTTGCCGGTGCCCCAGGTATTTTCATACCCGCCGGCAGAGCCACCGTGGTCAAACATGGACACAACCAGATCGTCCTCGGACCCTTCAGACACGACGCGTGCGGTTACTTTTGCCACGAGGTCCAGGGCGTCGTCCCAACTGGTCGGTTGCATCACACCGTTGCGCCACACCAGAGGGTCCGATAAACGTTGCTGTTGCGTGCCGGTAACTTTTGAAGGACGGTTTTCTGCCATCCGAGCACCGCGGATCGAACCGAGCCCTGCGTTCACGACGCAATCACCATCCGGCATTACAACCAGCTGAACATCTTTGCCATCTTGCCGGACGACATTGTACATTGATGGCGAATACCACGCATTTGAATCAGCGCTTTGTTGTTCGCCCAAATCTTGTCCAAACTTGTTGTTTGATGTTGTGCCTTGCTTGTTCATTGGCCAAGTGTAGGCCTTGTAGCCACAGCCAACGATACAATAGTGACATGTTACATTGTGTTCTTTCGCATCCGCCGGAATGATGGGCAGGCGATCGATTTGTCTTTTATAAGCCATTTTTTTTTCTTCCCCGCTTACAGCACGTTGCTCAGACGGCCATAGATCAGCTCGTCCGCGCCTTCGGCGTAAATGTCACCATTGTCATCAACCCGCAGCGCAAACTGCGGCAGGTTGTTGGTCGCGTGGCCCCAGGTTTGCTGGCCGCCAACTTCAACATCGAAACGCGAGAAGTGGCCGGGGCAATTCAGCGTACGGTCTTCGCTGTTGTACGACATGTAATAGCCCTTGTGTGGACACAGGGTAGAAAAGGCTACGATGTCACCGTCCGGACCAATACCTCCTTCGACGACCTGACCCAGCTTGATCAGAACGCCCGGGCTGTCAGCGTCAGGATATTCGATATCAAGTGGTTCATTGACAACCAGTTCCGAAAGATTAGCTAGACGGTTAGATGGGTAGTCCACCCGTGCGTTCGCTGGCGTTGCCTTTGCTTGTGTGCCGGATACGGACGCAACCGCCGCCCCAGCAGTGGCGAATGCGCCACCACGAAGAAACTGGCGCCGCCCTACATTCACCATGTTTTTGCATCTCATGGTTGGTTCCTCCCATTTAAACTATATGGAAAGTTTACCACTTTGGCCGTAAGGAAGGTTTGCCAAAAATTGCGCCCCCCGCCGTTGCAATATATTGTTTTAAATTAATTATTTTTTCTGTTCGGATTTCTGAACATCGTTTCGAGTTGTAAAATCATTCAGTTAGAACTTACTTCAATGCCCAGCCTCTGCATCTTTTCCCACAGAGTCGTCCGTGACACATTCACCAGTTTCGCGGCCTTCCCGATCTGCCCGCCAGTGTGTTCCAGAGCTTCAATAATCTGAAGTCTTTCAGCGGTTTCACGTGCCTCAGCAAGTGTCAGTATCCTGTCGCCTTCCGCAATTCTTTCTGGGAAAAGATCGATCGGTTGAAGAAATTCGCCAGTTGCTGTTTCTACGCCCCTCAGCAATCGAGATCGCAATTCCCGTCCTCCACCCGACCAGTGATGCGCGCGAACGGCTTCTTCGCTTAGTCGACTGATCCCTCGCAGTGGCGTGGCACGCTGAGTATTGAAACCATCAAAAAGCTGACCCATCATCCAGACGGCATCTTCGGTTCGGTCACCAAGTGGCGGAACCGGAATTTCTATCATGTCCAATCGGTAAAAAAGATCGGCGCGAAACCCTCCGCTTTCTACGATCTCGGCCATCTCATGGCCACATGTCGCTATAACGCGCCCTGAAAATTCTCTGTCGAGCGCTTTGAACAAAGTTGATTGCGCCGATCTTGGTAGCCGGCTTAAAGCATGAAGAAAAAGTATTCCTTCACCTACTTTTGCAAAGGCCCCGCCCGAGCCAAACAAGGCCTTACCGGCATCTGGTTCACGCGCTAGGTTGACCATAATAAATGGTGCCGCGCGACGATCAGAACTCTGATGTATCCTCTTCGCGATTAATCCTTTGCCGGTTCCGGGACCGCCGCGTATCAAAACCGGCCGATCTTCGCCCGCTGCCTTAAGTGCCAGTTCGTCAACGGATCGCGCAGCAGGAGAAACCCCAAGGACCGGGGGCAGGTCATGCTGGGCCTTGGTTGAAAGAAGCATTGCCAGCCGCTCAAGGAAAACCGCAATTTCAAAGGGTTTTGTGACATAATCTGATGCTCCAGCGTGCATAAGACGAACCGCCTGTTCAATCCCGCCGTGCCCGGTGATAAACAGAAACGGAGGTGGCTTTGCTGAGGCACACAAGGTGTTAAATAAGTCTTCTCCATTTCCGTCGGGTAGGCGAATGTCGCAAATAACCGCGTCGATTGGTGCCAGAGGCGTTCTGAGCGCTCCGATTGCGCGGTTAATCTGGCGCAGCCAGATCACCTCGGCACCTTCAAGTTCTAGTCGTTGAACTAGTGACGCCCCCATAAATTCGTCGTCTTCAACCAGCGCTATGCGAAACCCGCTCAGCATTGTGTGCCCTCTTTTTTCTGTTGCACAGGAACGACAACTTCGATCGCGGTTTTTCCATCCCGCCGGTCAACCAGAACAAACCCATTCAGTTCCTCGATCAGATCATGAACAAGGCGCAGGCCGACGCCCCCGCCAAGTGGCAATGGCCCTGTTGAAAGCAGCCGCGCGCGCGCTGCTTCAGACAAGCCCGGTCCGGAATCTGAAATTGAAAGGCGGAGCTCAGACGATTTTTCTGATATCCGAAGGCCGACACTGCCCCCGGCGCCAGAGGCCGTTGAAGCATTCAGTAAAAGGTTCAAGGTAATTTGGCGAAGCGGTGCAGCAGCAAACTGAGACAAGCATTCTTCCGAAGCATCAACTTGCCAATTCAGTTTTTGTTCCTGTCGCATGATCTCTGGTTCAACCAAAAGGCGCAGATCATCGAAATCGTCAGGTGCCAAGGGTGCGCTGGAGCGGTCTAAGCGGTTTTGATCTAAAGTTGCCCGTGCCACATCGCGCATATGGTTCAACCCCCGCGTAAGAAGGTCCGCCGACTGTCTTACGACATCAGGTCGGTCAGCATATTGCCGGATCGTGTCCGTTGCATTCAGCAGCCCACCAAGCGGATTGTTGATTTCATGGGCCAATGACGAAGACAGGCGACCAAGGCTCACAAATCTTTCGCGCTCGGCCAGGCGTCTTTCTGTTTCGGCCTTTGCTTCAACGGCACCTGCCATGTCATTGTACGTTCGCACGAGCCTCGTCATTTCCGTGTCTCCGCGAGGCAGATCGGAGTCCGGAATAGGCTCTGGGGCGTCGGCAGTCTCGCGCATGTGACGGGCAAGCCTTGTAATGGGCAAAAGCATTCGGCGCATCGCGACATAACCCAGAAGTGCCAGAATCCCGGTTGCAAGCGCATTCCCCAGTAACAACAACCGTCCTGCACGCCTGCGCTCAGTGACGAGGTCTGTCACATCAAGCTCTGTCAATATTTGCCCGACTTCGCGGCCTTGATACAAAAGCGGTGCCAGCAGACGTATACGTTCAGCGTCGCCTGTAACAGAAAGGGTCTTTGGCGACTGCGCCTCTGCCGTTAGTGCGCTTATCAAGCTGTCCAGAGGTGCGCGGTCTGGATCTGTAGCCGCCAAAACATACCCATTTTCGTCGGCAACTGCTGTGAATGTCATGCGTTGTTCTTCAGTTTCGCCCGCAGCACGTTCGAGCGTGTCATATATTTCCCAAATGTCGTCACGTAGAACATGCGGACCAAGTGCCACCGACAGTGCTTCGATTTGCGCTTGAGCGAGTTCCCGGATTCGGACATCCTGAAACTGACCCATTGTTGACAGAACTTGCTGTGACGCGACGATACCTGCGAGGATCATCAAGCCTGCTGCCAAAAGGGGTACACGCATTGAAAGCGGTATTCGTCGCATTGTTTCCATCACCGTAGTTTTTCATAATCCTGGATGCGTTTTTCGATACCTTCGAACAACGTGGAGTCTCCAGAAATCAACCCGTCAAGTTGTAGTAAAGTAAGAGCTGACCGGCCTTCTTCAGTTTGATCAAGGCCAAGTAAAGCGTTGCGAAATGCCACCAACCGTTTCTCCGCCATACGATCAACACGTGCGCAGAAAGGAGGAAACCCAAGCCATTCGGACCGCGAGACCACTTTGGTGCGAGCGGTAAGATCGGGTTCTGCTTTTGCCAAGGCTTCCCACACATATCCGTCAACACTTCCCGAGCGTACAAGACCATCCGCCACGGCCCGAACCACATTGCGATGCCCATAGGTAAAAATCGTGCGTCGAAAAAAGCCTTCCGGCCGAACGCCACGGCGCGCAAGGTCAGAAGCTGTTACAAGATATCCGGAGTTTGAATCGGGATCGGAAAACGCATGAGTACCACCGCGCAGATCCTCAAGGCTTGATGCGTCATCGTTCTTACCTGTAATTAGATAGGACTGATAAAGCGGTTGCCCGTTCCAAACTGGTACAGCCACCAGTGAAAGTGCCAGTCGGTGCTGCAAAAATGGATAACCACAAAGCCAGGCAGCATCTACCGAGCCTTCCAGCAGAAGCCCTGTCACCTCTTCATATGTGCGGCGTTGTTCAAGTTCGATCGGAACGCCAAGCGCTGCTTCCAAAGCTGCGCGAAGGTGGCCAATAACCTCGGCATCGTTATCAAGAAAGACAGGGGTAAGCCCAAGACGAAATGTTTCCCGAGCACAAAGTGGTAACGCAGAAACTGCAAGAGCCGCACCCGCGAAACCTAAAACCCTTCGTCGTGTCTGTAAGGTCATATCCCTACTCCGTCCTCAAATCAGACCGTAAGACCGACCCAACCGCAAGCCAATAGTGACAGTTGTTCGGTTCAAGAGGATGGACCAGCTCAAAGTAAACCGCATCTTGACTATCAAACCTTATCGGTACAACCGCAGTCTCACTAGGCGCTGACGTCAAACACACCAACGCTAAGTTGCAGTCTCATAGGCCGACCACCAGTTCCTTCGCAAGCGCTCGCGGTCGTGTAATCGATAGCACGGTCCGGGCCTCCTGCTGTCGTCCGTCGCGGACGAGGCAAGCAGCCAGCGAGAAATCGATCAGATCACGCTGAGCGTTGGACCCACCGATCCGGGCGTGATCGCGCATGGCTTCAGAGAAAAGCTCGGCGGCCCGGGCGTAGTGACCATCTTCCATCTCGCGATAGGCGGTCGATAGCGTCCGGGTAAGATCAGCCGCAGGACCCCGTGCTCCATCGACTAGAGCGTTTAAGGCCTGTTGATCACCGCTGCGCGCGTGAGCAATCGCTGCGTGGACATCAGCGAAGCAAAGTCCCGGTTTTGGAAAGCGTGCCTGCGCATAGGCGCTTAAATTTTTCCAACGATCGATTGGGACTTCAACTCCTGCCAGTTCAGCACGAAACAATAATGCAGCAGTGTCGGTCAGTACATTCAGCGGTGGTCCGTTGCTGTGTTCCGGAGAAATGTCAACATCAAGCACTTGCCACATCCCATCGAGATCGCCGGATTCAAGAGACCAAAGCCCGACATGCCAAGACACGTGATTGTATAGAATTCCCTCCGGGTCGTATCGTTTCCACCAATCTGCAAGGTAGTGAAGTCCCTCTTCGTCTTCGCGGTTTTCGTAATAGAGATGGGCTCGGATGTGGGCGGAATGCGCGCTATGAGGATTGGCCTCGAGCGCTGCATCAATATTGGCTTCTGCTGAGTCCAGCTGTCCGACTTCGAGTTGGGCGAATGCCAGTTGGGCCCGACACCACCAATCGTCCTCATAATGAGGTGCAAGGCGCATTGTGTAGGCAAGTTGTTCTGCCTCGCGACCTGGTAGTCCGGAAAACCCAATCAGGCCAAATACACTGGTGCACATTTGCGCAACCATGACGTCCTTAGGCCATTCTTCAACATGTTCATAAACCGCTCTGCGAGCCTCAGACGACTTGCCTTCAAGAAGGAGTCCGGAGGCGCGAATATGCGAACGTTCCCGAGCGCTCAATCCAGGCGCAAGCTCACGAGCGCGGGCAAGGCTCACCTTGACTTGATCGGGCCGAGCGCGCAGCTGCATCTCACGTGCCAGGCCTATATGAGCCAGTGCAAAACCTTCGTCGGCTTCGATTGCGAACTCAAAGGAGTTAATGACCTGCGGTTCGGCGCCGAGGAATTTTTTCACTCCAACGTCGTAGGCATCCCTTGCGATCGGGGAATTAGTGCCAAGGTCATTTCCATAAGCGTCTTCCAACATGTTGGGCACCTGTCAGTAGCTGTTCCGCGACATGCTCGCCACATCGCCGTCTTGAGTCAACATCTGCAACACCACAGCCCTGAGTTTGGACAATACTTGTCTTAGCCCCCTAAAACTGAGCCACTATTTGAGTGTCACAGGAGGAAGAAGGGATGGCTCGGAAACGGTATTCGGATGAGGATGCGCTGAA
>NZ_JALKAK010000031.1:0-10119 GCF_023015645.1 Pseudohalocynthiibacter sp. F2068 | reverse complement strand
TTGTCCGTGTAAAACGTCCGCGTCCGATATTTCATCTCTAACACTCCATCTTTCCAAAAAGACTAAAGTGTTGCGACCACCCGTTGAAACCGCCCCCGCACCGCCGACATTCAGCCCATCAAAACGGCGTTAGAGCACAGATCAGATCAGGAAATTGGTAGGCTGAGCTAGGTAGGCGTACGAACCCTTTAAGTTTCCCGCCCCTCGGAGTTGGCGCGTTCATCTAGAAGCCATTGACGGACTGCGCGAACGGCTTTGCGTCGTCCAGCACGGCTGTTGACCGCAAGATAGTAACCGCCAAATGGAATTTCGACGTCGGAGAGTTCAACGAGTGCGCCCGATTGAACCTCTGGCTCGCAGAGGCATTCATCCATAAGCACAGCACCTAGTCCCGCGACCGCGGATTGGATGGCGAGAAGTGCGCTGAGTGGGTGGGGCAAATCGAGGTCCGGGACGTCCTCAAGTCCTGCCATTTTGAACCATTCGGGCCAAATTCGAAATGTTGCTTCTTCTACTAATGGGCCCTTGGCAAGGGACATAAGGTCCAGAGTCCCATTATTAATGGGCGCGAAGCCTGGTGCCGCATAGGCCCGAACGATCGAAGGGAAAAGCAGGTCATAGCCTGCTGGCGGATCGCTCCGCAAGTAACGCAGCCCAACGTCAAAATCATGCGCTTCAATATCCATGACCTGTGTCGCAACGGAAAGCCTCAGATCAATATCGGTGTGGAGTTTTTTGAGATTGGCGAGCCGAGGCACCAGCCACTTCTGGGCGATGGTGCTTTCGGTCGTCAGCGTAACCGCGCCTTCTGGCGAGACCGATAGCATCTCTGTCGCTTGGGCAATCTGGTCGAAGGCAGGGGTGATTTCTGCAAGGTAGGAATGGCCCTGATCAGTCAGCGCCACTCCTATATTCTCTGAGCGAAAGAGATGCACGTTGAGGCGTTGCTCCAGCCCGCGCACATGGCGAGAGATCGCGGAATGCGACACGTTCAGTTCTTTGGCCGCCTTTGTAAAGCTGCCAAGCCGACCTGCAGCCTCGAAGGCGCGTAATGCGTTTAAGGGAGGAAGAGACCTAGGCATCCCCCTTTGTGACTTTTTGGAACAATTGTTGTCAAGGAACGGCGTTTGAGCATTGGGCCGCGCAGATGCAGTCTGTCTTCGAACTGAAACTGGAGGCAGACATGGAAAACATTTATCAACGCAAGTTTGAGGCTGTCGAAACACCTGACGTGCGGGGTAAATTCACCCTTTCTGCGCGTGGTCGTAAAGCACTGAAAGCTCTTATGCGGCTTTTTGAGCCGCAACTTGACCTGAACCACCTAAATGAGCGGTTACGCGAGGATGCGGGGATAGATGAGCACGAACTGGAAATATCCACAGTCGCAAGAGCACCGTTAATCTGCTGAAAGCCGACCACAATAATTTGTCACTTTGACAACTGGTGCCAACACTTCAAATCCTAGAGAGACATTACTCAGTGAGTGCATCCGAGAAAATCAGGGAACGGCAGCAAAGTCCCGCATGGCAGTCATTTGAGAATGCGCGGCGAACGACTGTAGTCGAGCCCTCAGTAACGGATACTGCGTTTCGAACTGATGCCTGCTTTCGCGAATTTTCTGCACAATTGGTTCGCAACGAGACGTGCCCGTCTTTACTTGTAAGACTTGCGATAGCTCGCGGGTGTTTGTCCAAGCCAACGTTTGAAAGCGCGGGTGAATGAGCTTTGTTCGGAGAACCCGGTTAGAAAGGCGATGTCCGCGAGTGAATACTCCTCTTCGCGCAAAAGACCTTCGGCAAGCTCGCGCCGCGTTTCCTCGGTCAGCGTCTGGAAGCTTAGGCCATGCTCGGAAAGACGTCGGTGGAAGGAACGGCCGCTCAATCCCAAACGCCTTGCAATATCTGTCATGAGTGGTGCGCCTTCATTCAAAGCTTGCGCGATCGCGCCCTTGGTTTCGGTTACAAGCGGAGGCACCGGCTTGAATTCAGAAAGCTCTGTTTCCAGATCCGAAATAAGGTAGCGCGATATTCCCTCGTCTCCGAGGATATTTGGGCGCTCCATCGCTTCGTTTGATATCAGAACCGCATCGAGATCTGCTTCAAAGGTGACGGGGCAGCCAAACCAGTCTACGTGAAACGCCTTGGACTTTGGCGCGGGATGCTGAAGGAACACTTCGGTCGGAGAAAACGGCACCGGGCAAACCTGCCTGCTGAGAGATACGCCGCTTGCCAAGGTGGCCTCGTTTGACAGGCGCAAACCTAACCGTCGCTCGCCCGCTCGATGCAGGATGAAGAGCGTGCCGCGCGGGTCCGGGCGCAGCTCGTAGGATACAACACCGGTCCAAAGGCGCGCATAACGCTGAATGCGTGAGCAGGACCCATAAAGCGTAGGTGCCGCTTTCCACGCAAGGCCAAGGGCTCCGTATTCATCGCATTTCATCGACGCGCCCACATGCACGGGCAACTCAGTCACATCGACCTCTTTGGCCATAGCTTCGAGCATGTCGTAATACGTCACCGCTGGGATCATGACCTTCGGGTCCCAGGGCGCGTCATGGTCAATTCCAGCTGACGCAAGCGTTGTCTTGGAGTCGATAGCGGACCCGGCGGCGGCGACCATCTTACGTGCGAAAAGGGAAGTTACATAGGCCATTGTGAAAAGGGTTTCGCTAATTAGATGCGGCTCATAGAAATACAATATCAGCAATCCTATGCGATGTCACAGAACACGTTCCCCGTCAGATACTCCAAAGAACTACGGACCAGCCAATTGACGCGTTCTTTGGCAGGTGCGGTCAAAACCTTGGCATTCTGGGTCAATATTCCAGACGCCAACAAGGCCTATTCCTTGGTCACAGAGTTCAACCAAGGAGAAATAAAATGCCCACCCAACCTATCCTCGTCGTCGGCGCAACTGGCAAAACGGGTTCACGCGTTGCTACCAAACTTGAAGAAAAGGGTGCTGACGTGCGCCGTGGATCGCGAAACTCGGAAACTCCTTTCGACTGGGGAAATCCGGCCACATGGGCCCCTGCGCTCAGCGGCGCCGCCAAAGCTTACGTGACCTACTTCCCCGATCTCGCCTTCCCGGGTGCTGTCGAGAAACTTGAAGCCTTCACCAAGGTCGCTGCTGCCAGCGGCCTGAAGCATATCGTTCTTCTGTCAGGTCGCGGTGAACATCACGCGCGGCTCGGCGAAGAGGTCGTGCGCGCTTCGGGCATCCCGTTCACGATCGTCCGCTCCGCCTGGTTCGCGCAGAACTTCAGCGAGGGCTACCTGCGCGATCCGATCCTGGCAGGTGTGCTTCCCATGCCTGGCGGTGACATCGCCGAACCGATCATCAATATCGATGACATTGCAGATGTAGCCGTCGCTGCCCTGATGAAAGAGGGCCATGAGGGCGAGCTATATGAAGTCACTGGCCCGCGCTTGATGACATTCGCTGAGATGGCCGACGTGCTTGCAAACGCGACTGGGCGACCGATCCAACACATCCCCATCTCGTTCGAGGATTTCCACACCAACGTGGCACAAGCGGGCGGAGACTTCGTTGCGGATGTCTTCACGGCCATTGCGCGGGAAACGCTTGATGGACGCAACGCACATACGTGCGACGGCGTGGAACGCGCCCTTGGCCGCAAGCCTCGCGACTTTACCGAATTCGCGACCGCCGCTGCCTCTTGGGGTGTTTGGAACAACGCCGCGTGACCCCCGCCTCACAGCGAAAGGACATTCCATGTCACTGACACGTCTTGAAAAAATTACCCTCGGTATCTCAGGCCTGACCGCCGTCGGCATCGGCGGGTTCATCATGGTCGCGCCGCACGCGTTCTATGCCAGCTATGGCATCACACTTGGCAATGACGCCAGTTTGCTTAGCGAACTTCGCGCACCAGCGGCTGGCCTCGTCACTCTGGGCGTCCTCATGATTGCGGGCATCTGGCGCACTGCCATGGCACAGCTGGCCGTCGCGTCAGCACTGATCGTCTTTCTGGCCTTTCCGGCAGGACGTCTGATCGGTTTAGCGGTTGATGGCATGCCATCGGGCGGCATCATTGGTGCGCTCGTGTTGGAAATAACTATTGCGATCCTATGCATCATTGTCTTCCGCCGACGCTTCTTGCGCGCAACGCCCGGCCTTACTGACGTCCCCGCGCTGTCCTGATCTTCCTGCAGCGGCGCATTCCTCTCAAAGCGCCGCTGCCTATCCAAAAAAGGAGAAATTCATCATGTCACCCATTGTCTTCATTCTTCTACAACTCTCAATCGTCGCCTACGCCTTTGTCGGCGGTGTGTTCTTGGCATTTTCCGACTTCATCATGCGCTCGCTGGCCCATACGGGCGGCGTAGGGGGCGTCGAGGCGATGCAAGTGATCAACCGCGAAGTCTTCCGGTGGATCTTTATGGCGCTCTTCCTCGGGATGGCTGCTGTATCGGTCTTTACTGTGATCTACAGCGCGACCAATCTTGCTGGTGGTCCGGGCTTGCTGATCTTGTCAGGCGCGCTTGTCTACCTTCTGGGTTGCTTCGCTGTCACGGTGTTCTTCAACGTGCCCATGAACGAAGCACTTGCAGGCATGGACCTGACCTCCGAGGCAACTAGGGACTACTGGACTGGAACTTACCTGCCACGCTGGACCACTTGGAATTCAGTGCGAACAATTGCCTGTGCGCTTTGCGCCGTCTTGATGCTCTTCGGGCTTGTCTGGCTTACACGGGTGCAGATGCGCCTTGCATGATTTCGGATCGGTCGCCTTCGAGCGATGCGGCCGTCCCTCAAAGTGGCTGAAGGACAAATACAAAAAAGGGAAAGAAGACCCGACATGGCCGAACACTCACCCACCCTTTACATGTTTTGCGGCAAGATCGCATCTGGCAAGTCCACCCTCGCTTTTGAACTCTCGCAAGCGCCGAACACTGTATTGATCTCAGAAGACAAATGGCTTGGTGCATTGTTTGCAGATCAGATGTCGACGGGCGCCGATTACCTTCACTATTCATCGAAGTTTCCGACGGTCATGGCGCCGCATGTCGCGGCACTCTTGGGTGTTGGCATTTCGGTCGTGCTCGACTTCCCGGCAAATACTGTTGCGCAACGCCGATGGATGCGGAACATCGTTCAGCAAGGCGGTTTCGCGCACCAGATGCATGTCCTTGATCCACCCGACGACGTCTGCCTTGAACGCCTGCACGCCCGGAACGCCGAAGGTGAACACGAATTTTCGGTGACCGAGGAGCAGTTTCACAAATTCGCAAAGCACTTCGTGCCACCGACAAAAGACGAGGGGTTCAACGTCATTCAGCATCGAGACGGAGATTTCCGCGATTTATCAAAATGACCGCCTTTTGTTTCGAAAGACTGTAACCTGGACAGACCGGCGTGACACTTGCCGGTGTGAGCGCCGGGGCGGTCTGCTGGTTCGATGCTTTCCTTTTCAACTCGGGCCAGGGTCCGATGCGTCCAATCTCCGGTCTGGGTCTGATTCCGATGGGTGCCTGCCCGCATTACTCGACCGAAACGGACCATAGTGCGGCACTGCAAATGGCTGTCGCGGCGGGAAAGATGCCAACAACCCTTGCGATCGACGGTGGCGTGGCGGTGGTGTTTGAAAACGGTCGCCCGTTGGCGATTTTCAGCGTAACGCCCGGCGCAGGTGCCTATTGCGTCAGTTGAACGACAACAGGGGCAACCGAGGTGCTATTAGCGCTCGGATGAGTTCGCGGCTTCGCCAAGAATCCAGTCCTGAACGACCGAGACTTCACGCGTTCTCGGGCTGCTGGGGCGGCTCAGCAAAAAGAATGATCGCTCAGGCATCAGCTCTATGTCAAAGGGTTTTTCCAACCGCTGGCTCTCAACATCCTCGCGCACAAATGGGAACACCCCCAGCGCCACCCCTTGACCGTCAAGGGCGGCCTGAAGCACTAGGTTGGAATCGCGGATCTTAGTTTCAGCCACCGGGTCGAATTCGCCGACACCGGCCAGTTTGAACCAAGCCGTCCACTCCGATTTGTCGCGCTGGTGGATCAAAGGAAACCGAGCAAGATCGGCGGGCGTTGTCAGACCTCCTAAGGCTTCGGCCAGATCGGCCCGAACAACCGGCGCATAAGTGATGTCGAGCAGTTTTTGACTGTTTAGCCCAGACCAGTCCCCGGTGCCCCAATCGACGGCAAGGTGGGATGTCATCATCGCCGCATCCGTGATCCTTGGGCTTTCGTGCAGGACGAGGTCGATCCTGGGGTACATTTGTCGAAAGCGCTCTAATCTTGGTACTAGCCACCGCGACCCGAATATTGGGCCAACAGCCAGCGTGACGGATTTGCGCCCGGGGTTCATATGCACCTCGACCTCGGCCCTGATATCGTCAAAGGCACGGGTCACGACCTGACTGAGGGATCGGCCTTCATCGGTAAGAACCACAGCTCGGGTCTTGCGAATGAACAGCTTGCATTTCCAGTCCGCCTCAAGCTGCCTGATCTGGTTGCTGACAGTTGTGGCACTGACACAAAGCTCGTCCGCGGCCTCTTTGAAGCTGAGCCTGCGCGCCGCGACTTCGAATGTGCGCAAGGCCGTCAAAGGCAAGTTTCTGGCGCTTCGCTGCAAAGGCCACCCCCATGGATACTGTTTTCTTTATCTATATCGCCCCGACAATTTACTTGTCGAGAGAGTTTACCATTGCAAGGTTTGCAGGTGAGCTGAAAGAGATCGGGAAAATGAACAAAACCTCCCCACGCCGACGCCGACGCCAGAAAAGCGATACTGCACCGGCGGCACATCGGAGTGCCCCCGTGACCGGGCACCTGAGACCGCTCAGCGCAGACGACATGACCCGCATCGATGCCGCATCTCGTGATATCCTTGAGCAGGTCGGGCTTAGCGATGCCTCCCCTTCAACGATCGAGGCGTTGGTCGCCCGAGGCGGGCGCGTGACAGAGGACAGGCGGCTTCTTTTCCCGCAATCCCTCGTCGATCAGGCGCTCTGTGGGCTTCGCCGTGATTTCACCTTGTGCGGTCGGAACCCGGTCCACGACATCGAAATGACCACGGCGAGGGTCCACACCGGGTCGGGCGGTGCGTCGCCCATGGTTGTCGACCTGCAGGACGGATCATATCGCCCGGCGACACTGGCCGATCTCTACGATGCGGCCCGCCTTGTTGACACGCTTGATAACGTTAAGTTTTTCTCGCGTTCGATGATTGCTGGTGACATAGAGACGGCTCGGGATCTGGATATCAACACCGCCTATGCCGCCCTGACCGGCACCTCCAAGCACGTCATGACTTCGGCGAGCGAAGCCGCCCATGTGCGCGCCATTGCCGAGATGTGTTTTCTTCTGGCAGGGTCAGCTCAAGCCTTTTATGCACGGCCCTTCCTGTCGCTGAATATCAACCACGCGGTGCCGCCCCTTCGGTTCGACCCGGAGGCCTGCGACGTCCTGCTGACCGGTGCCCGTCTTGGCCTGCCGGTCATGGTCAACACTTTCGGACAAATGGGTGCATCGAGCCCGGTCACGATCGCCGGTTGCCTGGCCCAGACCAATGCCGAGACACTGGCGGGTATGGTTCTTGCCTGGATCGCAAACCCAGAGGTGACGGCCATCTATGGCGCCCGCCCGATGGTGACCGATTTGCGCTCGGGTGGTATGGCGGGCGGTAGTGGTGAACAGGCCATTCTGACGGCTGCAGCAACACAAATGGCACAGTACTACAAACTACCGAACTCGACAATTGCAGGGGCCACCGACAGCAAGATCGCCGATGGGCAGGCTGGCTATGAAAAGGCACTCTCAGTTACCATGGCAGTTCAGGCTGGTGCAAATCTGGTGACCCAAGCCGCAGGGACGCAGGCCGGGTTGATGGCGACTTCGTTCGAGGCCTATGTCATCGACAATGACATGCTGGGTGCTATTCTCAGCGCCGCCTCACCAATCGAGGTCAATGACCAGACGCTCGCCGTCGACGTGATTGCCCAGACCGTACGCGGCGAGGGCCATTTTCTCGGCCATCCGGAGACTTACGCAAGGATGAAGTCGGATTTCGTTTACCCCGCACATGCGGATCGGCAAGCCCCAGAAGCGTGGGTTGCCAGCGGCACGCCGACCATCAACAGTGCAGCCCGCCGCACCGCCGAAACCACGCTGGCAAACCATTTCCCCAGCTACATTTCTCCTGAATTGGATCGGGACCTGCGGGCGCGTTTCGATATCCGGCTACCACAGGAAAGGATGCGCCAATCATGAAAATTCTGGTGATGGGCGTCGGTGCGATGGGCTCGGTCTATGCCGCTTTGCTTGCCGATGCCGGGCACGAGGTCTGGGCCGTCGATACCTGGGCGGAACATGTCAATGCCATCAACGCGCAAGGCCTGCGGCTGGAAGGTGCCAGTGGCGACCGGGTGGTCAAGTCGATCCGGGCGACAAGCGACGTCACAGATGTCGGCCCCTGTGATCTGTGCCTGATTGCCACCAAGGCGTCGGGGGTGGGGCCTGCCGCACGGGCCGCCGCCCCAGTGATTGGTCCCGACGCGCTGGTCCTGACCATCCAGAATGGGCTTGGATCTGGCGACCGGATCAGGCAACATATCGCAGCGGACAATGTTTTGCTGGGGGTCGCCGACGGGTTTGGTGCGTCGATGAAAGGACCGGGCCACGCCCATCACAACGCCATGAAGCTGATCCGTATCGGAGAGTTGGGTGGTGGTATCACACCGCGTCTGATCGAGGTGGAAAAGGTCTGGCAGGACGCTGGGTTCGATGCCCGCGCATTTGAAAACATCACCCAACTGATCTGGGAAAAGTTCCTATGCAATGTGACCTTCAGCGGGCCTTGCACGGTTTTCAATGAAACTGTTGGCGAGCTGATGACCAATCCCGAGCACTGGGTCATCGCGCTTGGCGCAATGAACGAGGCTTTTGTGATCTCCCGCGCCAAGGGTATTCCTTTGGGGTTCGATGACCCTGTGGCGTATGTCACCGCCTTTGGTATCGGGATGCCAAAGGCGCGCCCGTCGATGCTGCTTGATCACATGGCGGGGCGCGCGTCGGAACTGGATGCGATCAACGGCATTGTCCCCTTTCTGGGCCGCGAGGTCGGTGTGCCAACCCCTTACAACGACACACTCACGGCGATCCTGCGGCAGCGTGAAAGTCAATTTGCGGGGGCACCGACATGAATATCGGATCATTTCTTCTGGGCGACAGGCCGCTTTATGGTGTGTTTTCCGGCCCATCCGTCACCCCGGCATGTGCGGATTTTCTAGCCAGATACCCGACACTGCGTAACGTGCTGGATGACGATGCGCTGGCGCTGCTGCAACAGGAAAGTGCCAGTAATGCCCCTGTTCCAGTCTCAGATATCACCTTTCTTCCACCCATCCCCAACCCTCGCAAGATCATTTGCGTTGGCATGAACTATCGCAAACCCTATCCGGTCGATGGGGTGACCCCTCCGGATCCGGACAACATCAACCTCTTTGGCAAAGAACGCGAGGCGATGCTGGCGCATGGTGAAGCGCTCGAAAGACCGGCGGGCACCGCGGCAAACAGCTTTGACTATGAAGGCGAGATCGCCGTCGTCATCGGTCGCACGGCGCGCCATGTCCCGTTCGAAGACGCAATGGGCTACGTTCTGGGATATGCCGCATTTAATGATGGATCGGTGCGCGACTGGCAAAAACACTCTGTTTACGCAGGAAAGAACTTTGCCCGTTCGGGTGCGTGGGGGCCGTGGATCACAACCGCCGACGCGCTGCCGCCTCCGCAGGATCTGGAGCTGACCGTCGCGTTGAATGGCGAGGTCGTGCAACAGGCGTTTGGTCGCGAGATGGTTTTCTCGATCGCCGAACAGATCGCCTATGCGTCACACCTGTTCACGTTGCGGCCCGGCGATGTCATTGCCACCGGATCGCCGGACGGGACCGGTGGAAGCCGCAATCCGAAACGCTATCTCACTGCCGGAGATATTGTGGAGGTCTCGATCGGTTCCGCTGGTACATTAGTCAATTCGGTCTGCGCTGGCTCCGAGCGTCAGTGTCTAGCCCCCAATTTCAGTACCAGTAATTTTCGTTTTCTCTAATAAGGTTTCAAGCACTGGCGGGCGCATGTTCAATGCGTGATGTGGTCT
>NZ_JALKAK010000030.1:0-18788 GCF_023015645.1 Pseudohalocynthiibacter sp. F2068 | reverse complement strand
GCATCTTGGTCCGTCTTGAACTCCGAACCAATTCAGTCTCTCTGAAGTACAGGATAGCCCCGTGTGTAAATCCAATCTGTATCTTCTGCGGGTACGTGGCAAGCGATGCATTCCTCTTTATAGTCAGTGGTCACCAAAGTCTGAGGATTGTCGGCGCCAAAAAAACCCCAACCCCAACCATCACCCCATAGAACGTTATCCGGGTATCTACACTCAGTGTCCTTAACCATTACAAACCTGCCTTGAACCTGGCCAGCGTAAGAAGCGTGACCAGTTGGAAGGTCTTCGGTTTGGGTCGATTTTATACACCTTTACCGATAGCGCCGCAGCGGAAACGAAGATTAACCGCTGCCCAACCCGTCGTGTTTCAAGTGATAAGATCTCGTTTCTTTGTAATTTCATACCGTTAGTCTACCCTTAGTGGCCACGGATTTCCAGTTCGACGGGTAGTAAGGATGCAGAAGGATAACTCGTGGCCGTAGGTGGTTGACCCATTGTCGTGGAGTAAGATTTTTTGAAAACCAGAAACTGAATGAACTGAAGGACCGGCATCCAGACGATTAAAAATTTGGCCCAGTGCATGAGATGGATCCTGAGTTGAAACTCGACAATAGTCTATGAATTGGTCTCCACTTTCTCGAGTATTTGCCTAGCTAGTTTTGGATCAATTCGATCGCGGGCAACGAGGGGACAGGTCGTTGCCCGCGATCAAGCCGGGCACCAGGAGCGGGTGCCGGGCAATTGCGTCTGGGTCAGGTTAGTGCGACATAACGACAGTTTATGCCTCTCTGGAACTATGTTGAATTGATCATGCGCCTTGGATTATTCGAATTCCACCGCCGGGAAAACCCCAACAGAAGAAACAGAATATGTAGGCATTAGTCCCTCTCCCAAATTAGCATTTTTCGACGACTGAGTTGTCCGAATGCCGTCACGATAAAGGAAGTCGGTTGTATATGCAATCAATTAGTTGCTAGTACAACTTTATTTTGGAAACTTTATTCGCAGAGTTTGACACCTGCAATGTAGCACAAAGCGACGCCGAGTGGAGCAGAAACCATCCACCCCATCTGCTTTTGAGCCCATTCAGTATGATGCTGCGAGGCGCACAATGGTCCGCTTTTGCCTTTCAGCTTACGAGAGTTTCTTGCGAAACTCTTCGGTTCGTTTCATACAATTTCGAAGGAACCTTTCATATGAGGGTGAAAGGTACAAAAAAAGCTGGTTTCCATGCCCCCGGTGACAATTATTTCTGAGCTGACACCTTGAGCGAGTTCTTCTGTATCCCAGCCTAGTTCATTTGCCGTTGCCGTATGTGGGGCAATATCTTCGTTGGTCCACCTGATGACATCCCCAACCTGGACCTGAATATGATCAGGATCAAATCTGAAATTCTGGATTTTCACTTCATGACGTGTTTGCTGGCCAGCGGCATACATCTTTGACATTAGGGAAACGGCGGTCGCAGATGCGACCGCCCCCACTATTGCTTCACGTCTGGTAACAAGCATCATCGTCAGTTAACCGCTTTAACCATCATTTCAGCATGGCCTTCGTGCACTTTGAAGATGTCGAGTCCTTGCTGAAACAACGCCTTTACTTCCGCGTTGTCGATGTTCGGGATCATGGTGTTTTCGACCAAATCATTGACCGTTTGGTGATAGGCCAATTCGTTCGCCGCGTAAGCTGCGTCAAATTCAGCGCCACGCAACTTCGAGAAATCATCGATGATCTTTTCAGCGCCTTCGTTAAGCGCTTGGCTGAAGAAATTGTCCTGTGCGGTTGCCCCCAACTTGCCCAGCAATCCCAGTGCTGCCGCATTTACAGCCGTGTGGTCGCTAATCATCGTGTTTGCGAACGTATGGATGTCGGGATTGGTCGAGATCGCAAGTGCCAGATGGGCATAGCGGATATCGATGTTGTCGGCAGTATAAGCGACATGTGCAAATTCCAGATCGTTGAGGCTTGCGACATCTTGTGCCGTTGCAGGACCGATCATCAGAGAACCTGCAAACAGTGCGGTGGTGAGAGTTTTCAAAGACATTCTGTTTCCTTCCATTTTGGGGATGAGTGTGATCGCGGGCAGCGGCGGGGGGACAGGCCGTTGCCCGCGGTCGATCCGGGCACCAGGGGTGGGAGCCGGACAAGCACGTCTGGGTCAGGTCAGTGCGACGCCACGACATTTGATACCGCACTGGAATTGCGTTGATCCGATCATGCGGCCTTGGACTGTTCAAATTCGACCGCCGGGAAATCAACAACGGTTTCAGCAACATGATTGAAATAGTTGGTGAAAAGGTTGGTTGCGACGTTTGCAACGATCTCGACAATCGCGCCGTCATCGTGACCGGCGGATCGCACATTTGCGATGTCTTCGTTGGTGACAAAGCCACGCTTGTCGACAATTTGGCGCGCAAAAATGAGTGCGCCATCGAGTTTGGGATCGCCCGAACGGCCGTTGTAGCGACGCTCAATCTCATCACCGTCGACCTTCAGGCTTTTCGAGATAGCGGCATGAGCCGAGGTACAATATTCGCACGAATTCGCACCTGCTACGGTCAAAGCAATTGCTTCGCGGGCCTGGGCGTCGAAACGACCGCCGGACAACGCGTCGCCGAAGGCCAGATGCGCCATCAGGACTGCCGGTGCATTCGCCATAGTTTTAAAAAGATTCGGCGTCATGCCAATCTTCTTTTTGATTCCGTCGAGGAGTTCTTTTGCGTCACCGGATGCGGTGGCGGGGTCAATTGCGTTAAGTCTGGGCATGTTCGTTCTCCGTTATGGTGATGTTTGAAATTTGGACATATGTCCGGTGTTCGAACGTCAGGTTTCCGGCGTCCGCTGGTTTCTTCCAGGTCTTCTGTGTTGATCCGCCTCAGTTGGCAGGCGCGATGATTTCCATGCGGATTCCACCGGGGATCGTACACATCATATGGTTCGTAGGCCCGCCTAGGAGCGGTTCCGGCGAAAATTCGACGTCGACATTTTCGGCCAATTCCAGTTTTGCGTGGAGACTGGTCAGTGTTTTCTGATCATCGGCCTTGAGAGCGAAATGGTGCAGTCCGATTACATTTTTGCGATCGAACGGTACCGCTGTTTCTGGGTCGACTGCCTGCCAAAGCGTGATCATTGTCGTGCCGTCGCTCAAAAATACTGCCGGGTAATCCGGTATCTCTCCAAGCTGATCGAAACCGAGTGTTTCGACGAAAAATGCACGCGTTTTCTTCAAGTTCGGAACGGTCAGTCCGATGTGATGTGCACCTCTGGTTACTGCTATATCCGACATCGTCGATATCCTCTCTGGTTGGGTTGACGCGCTCTCTGGCAACGGCGCGGTCGTGGCTGTTTCATTGACCTCTAATCTCAGGCTTTCCACAGCGATACAGAACAGGCATTATCGACAAGAGATTATTTCAGGGGGTGGAACAGTCATGGATCGCCTGCAGACCATGTCGGTATTTGTCACGGTTGCGGAGGAGGCGAGCTTCGCGGCGGCGAGCAGGCGCCTGAACATGTCTCCGCCATCGGTTACGAGAGCGGTGTCAAATCTTGAGGAGCGGCTTGGTACGAGGCTTTTGCATCGAACGACGCGCTCTTTGCAGCTCACCGACGCGGGAACGCGCTATCTCGAAGACTGCCGTCGCATATTGTCCGACATCGAAGAAGCAGATGAACACGCTTCTGGCGCTCATGCGGCGCCACGCGGCCTCGTTTCAGTGACAGCTTCTGTGCCCTTCGGCGGCATGGTGCTGGCGCCGGTCTTGAATAGTCTACTGGATCGCTACCCGGATATTTCGCTCTCGGTGATGCTGGTAGACCGGATTGTGCATTTAATGGACGAAGGCATCGATGTCGCGGTGCGGATTGGCGAACTGCCCGATTCAACGCTTTCTGCCATTCGCGTCGGTCAGGTTCGTCGCGCATTGTGTGCATCGCCCGAATACCTGGCGAAGAACGGGCACCCAAAAACTCTCGAAGATCTCCTGGAGCACGAACTCATCGACTTCACAAATATGGCCCAAGGTGGAGAGTGGCAGTTTTCCAGAGGTGGGAAAGTTGAACATTTCAAACCTAAGGCCCGGCTCCACGTTAATAAGGCGGATGTGGCCATCTCTGCCGCCATCGCGGGGCGAGGACTGACACGGGTTCTTTCTTACATGACGCTTGGACATCTAAAGGCTGGTGCGCTGGAATTCGTACTTGAAGATTTTGAACAGCCAGCGATGCCTGTGCATATCGTGCACAAAGAGACTGGCAAAACAACTGCGCGTGTTCGCGCTGTTGTCGATCACCTGGTTGACGCTCTTAAAAAGAGCCCCGCACTGTACCACTGAACAGTGTCGCCGACGCGAGTGTATTACTTGGCGAGGGTAGTGGCGATCTATTACTCTGGCTCGGTCAGGCAGGGTTACCTACGAGTGGTTCAATTTCATGCCAACTGTCGCTGCCAGCAACGACACGATTGCAGCCTTCCGGGAGTGATGCGAGCACAGTCCACGATCTTGCCTCACTGATAAGCAATTCGAACATGGGCTTGCCGTTTGGTGTCAGACCGCGAAAGTAAACGCGTTCGTTATGTTGTTTCTCAAGTTTATTGAGTGTCTCGGTGCGCCTTGTCGCTTTCGATCCAGATTTATCAGCAATCGTGACGCAGCCGACTTTGCGACGTTTGATCTATCAGCGTTGCGTAGACTGAAATGATCAATTGCGAATTTAGCGCGTTCAGTTGTGCAGTCGAAAAGCGCAAATTCCAAGGCATCAAAACAAATCAAACCAGCGCGGCCTCTCATGGCCGTCGCGAGCCATCTTGATGCGCCGACCAGATCTTAAGGTGGAGGCGAAAATAGCAACATGGTTTTCTCATGGACAAGGAAGAAATGACATGAAAAAGTTGATCGAGAAAGTCGCGGTAATCACTGGCGGTAGTAGTGGTATCGGGCTGGCCACTGCCCGTCGCTTTATTGCCGACGGCGCCCAGGTCATTATTACCAGCCGCAATCAGTGCATCTTGGATGCCAAGGTTGCAGAGCTTGGCGACCGTGCCAAGGGCATTCGCGCAGACGTCACAGATATGAACGATCTGGATCGATTGTTTTCCGAGATACGTGAAAAATACGGCCGTGTGGACGTGCTCTTTGCAAATGCCGGGATTGCCCCGTTTTCACCATTCGAGGCGGTGACGGAAGATCACTTCGACAGTTTGTTCCACACAAACGTCCGGGGCCTCTTTTTCACCGTGCAGAAGGCGCTGCCAGTTCTTTCAGAAAATGCGTCGGTCATTCTCAACGCCTCTGTCGTCGCTCAGTCCGGGCTGCCAAACACGAGCGTTTACGCGGCAACGAAGGCTGCGGTTCGTTCGCTTGGCCGCACGCTTGCTGCCGAACTCTCGCCCCGCGGCATCCGCGTCAACGTTGTCAGTCCTGGGTTGATCGAGACATCGTTGTGGGAGAAAGTCGGACTGAGCAAGAACGACGTCGACGCATTCGCAGCCCAAGTCGTTGAACAAACACCGCTTCGCCGCGCTGGCAAACCGCATGAAATCGCCGCAACGGTGGCATTTCTCGCCTCCGATGACGCAAGCTACTTCACCGGAGCTGATCTCGTTGCTGACGGTGGAATGGTGCAGGTCTAAGGCAGGCTTCAGCACAGACAAATGAATACATCACGACAACAGGAGTGAAAGCCATGAATGAATTGTCCACAGTTACGCAACACCATGACGCGATCGGCAAGGTCCTCAACCAATACATCAAAGGTGCAATGTCCGGTAGAAGCGATGACATGAAGCCTGCTTTCCATGCAGACGCCACAGTTTTCGGATATGTCGGAGACGATCTTTTTGCGGGGCCGATCCAAGATCTTTTTTCCTGGAACGACGAGAACGGTCCGGCGACAATGCTTGAGGTGAAGCAAACCAGCATCGATCTCGCTGGCAGTGTCGCAACGGCGCGGCTCGAATTGCAAAACTGGACCGGCCTTCGATTTACTGATCTTTTCACGCTGCTCAATGTCGATGGAAAGTGGAAGATCATGAACAAGGTGTTTCACCTGCATGCATGAGGACCATTGGATTAGCATTGGGATAGCGGATCTGGCCCATATTGATTTTCACAAGTCTGAATTTCGACACACTCAAACGCGTGGACTATTGGATGACTGAACAGAACAAGAAGCCAAGCGGAGCCTCTCCGTTTCATCGCGGCGAGCACGCGGTCCAAAAAAGACTTGGAGTCCGCGACATCGAGGATTGGGCGCAAAAGGTCGTTCGCGACTTTTTGCCGGATCAACACCGTGAATTCCACACCGCCTTGCCATTTCTTGTAGCAGCGGCCCGCGATGAAAATAACCGCCCCTGGGTAACTCTGTTGGAGGGCCCGGACGGTTTTGTCACCTCTCCAGACCCTCGGCATCTTGTGATTGAGGCCAAACCCTCGCGTGGCGACGCGCTGGAATATGCGTTCGTTACAGGTGCAGACGTCGGTATACTCGGCATTGAACTGGCTGCACGGCGGCGCAATCGGGTCAATGGGCGGGTAGCGGAAGATCGAACCAATAGCATCGCGTTTGCTGTCGAACAATCGTTTGGCAATTGTCCACAATATATCCGGGAACGCAAATGGCATAGGGCTGCTGTTGTGCAGCCTCGGGAAGCAATACGCGGTTCCAGCCTCACTGACGGTCAACGAGAATGGATTGGATCGGCTGATACATTCTTCATCGCGACAGGTTTTCGAGGCGACGGTGAAAGCCCGACATTTGGCATGGATGCATCACACAGGGGCGGTGATCGTGGCTTCGTTCAGGTTATTAATAAAAAACAGCTGCGGTTTCCGGACTACGCGGGCAACAATCACTACAACACCATCGGCAATCTCGTTCTTGATCCGAGGGCTGGCTACCTCTTCATCGATTTTGAAAGCGGCAGTTTGCTGCAGCTTACAGGGACTACCTCCATCAATTGGGAGCCCGATGACCTGACCGCGTTTCCGGGAACCCGACGATTGATTACTCTCGACATCGAAGAAATCGTTGAATTACCGTCCGCGGTTGGACTTCGTTGGCAGGTAGACGCCGACTCGGTTCGCTCGCTGCGATTGGTCGAAAAGACACCTGAAAGCGAAGACGTCACGTCCTTTGTCTTCGAAGCCCGTGATGGAGGGCCACTACCAGTGTTTGAACCGGGGCAGCACTTGCCCATCGAGTTCAATATTCCCGGAACAAACGAGCCGGCGCGACGAACCTACTCTTTGTCCAGCGCACCGACGGATGACCGCTACCGGATAAGCGTTAAGCGTGAGCCTAAAGGGTTGGTCTCAAGATACATCCATGACGCTGTCGAACCTGGTTCGATTATTGAGAGCCGCCATCCGGCCGGCGACTTCATGATGACGTGTAACATCTGTCCGCTTGTTCTGATCAGTGCCGGTGTCGGTATCACGCCAATGGTGAGTATTCTACGCGCGATCGTCGCCGAAAACAGCAACAGACCTGCTTGGTTTGTTCACGGCGCCAGGGACGGCCGGCATCATCCGTTCGCCAGGGAAGTCCGCGATCTGGTCGCGGATCGCCCCAATATCAAATCACATGTCCAGTATAGTAGACCGCAGATTGAGGACACAATCGGCACCCACTACGATGCTAAGGGCCGCATCACTGGCAAACTCCTTGCCGAATTGGTGAACAATGTCGATGCGCACTACTTTCTATGCGGCCCAACGCCGTTTATGGCCCAAATTCGCGCCGATCTGGAGGAACAAAGTATTCCGGTTGAGCAGATCCATCATGAGACATTCGGCCCAGTTGGGTGATGTTGACCTACCCAGTCTGAAATCGCCGACTTTATCAGCCAGTTTTTAAGTTCACGCCACACGGCAACTCCAAGGGACGAGTGCTCAGTCCGTTCGAACATTCAACCGGATAACTGGGGGCCCTCTTGATGGCGTAGCAACTTGGATCGCAATCCGATAGCTGACATTCCGTAAACGGCAGGTTTGTCCTGCGGTTTCAACTGGTCAACGCAACACTTTAATCTTTTAGGAAAGATGGAGTGAGCAGGATGAAGTATCGTCAACGTACATTTTACACGGACAAGCAGAAGTCAGAGATTTGGGATCGCTGGCAACGCGGAGAGTCGATGATCAGCTTGCGGTTGGGAAGGTGTCGTCATCATGGCTCGTTCCACCGGCTTCACCGATGGCCCCGAACCAAGAGCACCCATCAGGGTTGATTCAGGCGATCCTGATCCTGACCTACCATCTCGCGCAGAAACTGCATCACCTTTCGGATGCGTGCGTGGTGAAGGTGATCTTCATGCGCTGTGAGCCAGATGTCGCGCCAGACATAGGCTTCATCCTGTAGTACCGGGATAAGATCAGGCGCGTGATGTGCCACGAAGCTAGGAAGCATGCAGATGCCCGCACCGCCTTGGGTCGCCGTAAACTGCGCGATGAGACTGCTGGATTTGAAAGGACCTTCGGGGACACGGCACACCTCTCCGAGCCATCTCACCGCATCGATCTGTACCAAGTCGTCAACGTAGTCGATCAGGTTATGGTCTGTAAGATCTTTGATGGAAGACGGCTGGCCGACTCTATTGAGATATTGCTCGGACGCATAGAGGAAAAGAGAGAATTGTCCGATTTTCTCGATCTGGAGACGACGGCCTTTTGGGGGGGGAAAACTGATTAGGATATCCGCCTCGCGCCGCGACAGGCTGATCCAGCTTGCCGCGGTAACAAGCTCGACGTGAATGTCCGGATTATCCAGCGCGAACTGAGCAAGCCGTGGCGCCAGGTACAGGCTTCCGATCGCTTCCATAGTGGCGATCCTGACGGTGCCGACCAGACCGTGGCCACCTTCATCGGAACTCTGTCCGATTTGTCGCGCAACGCCCTCCATCTTCTCCACCTTGTCAAGAAGGCGTAACCCGCTTTCGGTCAGGTGGTAACCGGTCCCGGAACGATCAAAAAGTTTGGTGTTCAGAGAGTCTTCAAGTTCACGAATTCGACGCCCGACCGTTGAGTGATCGACACCGAGTCTACGCGAGGCACCTGCCAGGCTCTTCTGACGACAGACTTCAATGAAGAAGACAAGGTCATTCCAATTGAATGAAACCCGCTTTTTGATTGGAGACGTCATCTCATGGTCTGCCTTTAGGTTGTATGGCCTCAGTATGAACCCGGTCGGATTTTTGTTCCAGTACATTAGGGTCCCTGCGGGGTTCATTGATCGTCATTGGCTCTTGGCGGCGGGTATTGAGGGAAAATTCAAATACATCATAGCGGTTATAGTAACCTGAAACATCATGGAATTGTTTTGGCTCGACGCAATCTTTGAGGTCGACTTCCTTGTGGAGAAGGCCTTCGTCTTCACACAGCGTGTCGCTGATGACATCGCCTGTCGGCCCAAGGATCATTGACACGGCTCTTGGTGTATCCTCCAGAATGCCTTTGGCGTCTTTGCCCATCGCGTCGACAAACTTCTCCAGTGTTTTGTCAACACAGGCGGAAGCAACAACGTTAAACACCTTGCCTTCGAACGAGTGTGCGCCTGCACGAATACGGATGGCGTTTTCAAGATTATAGGCGCCGGCCTCACCGGTTCGGCGTGTCGGCCAGATCGGAGGATAGCTTGATATATGCAACTGTTCGCCCTGTGCGATCAGCGAATATTTCGCAAGTGGGTTTGTATTCTCCCCACAGATCAGCATGCCGATCTTACCAATTCGTGTGGGTGCAACCTTCAAGCCGGCACCGTCGCCGTTTGCCCAAACCAGTTTTTCGTAGAATGTGGGGACAAGCTTTCTGTGATGAGAAATAATGTCGCCGTGGTCATTGATCAAGAGGTTTGAATTCCAGATACATCCAACGCTTGCCGGTGAGGTTTCGCTGATGCCCAGAGAGACGAAAATTTCGTGCTTCTTCGCTGCCTCTCTGATTTGAGCGACTTCGGGTCCACCTGGAGCCACTGATTGCGCGACCATACGTTTGAAAAAGTCGTGGCTGTTGATTGGGGCCTGCAAGGCAACCCAGACCGGAAATCCTGGCAGCATTGCTTCGGGGAAGGCGATTAAGTCCGCCCCATCTCTCGAGGCTTCTGCGATAAGACTACAGATCTTGCTCGTCGTTGCTTTGGCGTCGAGAAAAACGGGAGCTACATGAGCGGCGCAAACGCGGACGGTATCGTTCTTGGTCAATGTAATAGTCCTCGAAGATAAAGGGGCGGGCTCACCAGTCGAGCCCGCCAAGTTGACTACGTTTCACTCAGAGGGAGAATCTGGTGAAGTCGAAGCGGGGAGGAAGATTCGCCATCAGGTCCTCTTTGGGGACGCGTTTGATAAGATTGAACTCGTCGTTTTGAACCTGAGTGATGTAGCAATCAATCATTCCACTATGATCTTCGGCCCGAAGAATCTTTGAACCCTGCGGATGTGCGAGAGAATTCTCCATCTGCAAGCCCTCCAGTGCCTCGATTACACCTTGGTCATCGCTCTTTTGTTTCCAGTCCGAGGCCTCGATGGCCTGTTTGAGGGCGAACAGATTTTCCCAGCTTTGCCATGCATGGCTCTTCGCCATGATCCTGTCGGATCCATTTTCCTGCGCATGGACATCATCGATTTCCATGATTTTGTTGAACTCGCGGTGGAACTCGTCTTCCTTGGTGGTGACAGCCCTCGGGAAGTTCTCCAGAAAGTAGACGCCTTCTGCGGCACCGTTGATCTGAGCCGGGCTAACGGCCTCCATCGTTCCGGAAACCGAGTATTGTTTCATGCGCTGATCCAGACCCATCGACTTCATCTGGGTATAGAATGCGACGGACAGCGCGCCAAAGAAGACGGAGAACAGGACTTCCGTTTCTTCCGGGATCTTCGCCAGGTACGGAACAAGGTCCTTGGCGTCGAGCGGAACGGCGATGGGATCATTGACTGTGCCACCCATGGCCTCAATGATCTTCTTGTGTTCCTCGTGATGGCTATGGCCCCACGCGTAATCGGGGAAGATCATCGTCCAGTTCTTGCCGAGATTTTCGACGGCCCAGGGCGCCCCGGCGGCGGCGAGCGCATAGGTGTCTGTTCCCGTCCGGAACGAGTACCGGGTTCCCTTCACACCGGTGGCCTCTGTGGCTTCGCCTGCCGAAAAATACACTGTCTTAAGTTCGGTTGCGATCGGGATAGAAGCAAGCATGATCCCGGAATGCACAGAGCCGACGATGAACGACGATTGTCCTCTCTGGATCAGGGATCTGAGTTTACGTACGCCAGTGGCCGGGTTCGACTCTGTGTCCTCCGTGCGCAACACAAGCTCGCGGCCAGCAATCCCGCCACTTTCATTGATCAGATTGGTGGCTGCCTTGGCGCATTTGTCGTGCCAATACCCCCAACTGGAGAACCCACCTGTGAGTTCAGCCTGATGTCCAATGACAATTGGTCCGCTCGGTTGCGCTTGAAGTCCCGATGACAAGCCGAGCCAAGCAGTACCGGCTGCGGCACCGCCTGCGAGCGCATGGCTCAGAAAGCTCCGTCTCGACGGAGACTTCACCCCCGAAGCGTCCTTCGTATTCTTGAGTTCTTCAGTCATGTGGCATTACCTCCGTTCGTGTTGGATGACCGTTTTTCTTAGTGCGACAACCCGAGGTAACGGTGCACAATCTCGGGTTGGTTCTTGATTTCCTCCGACGTCGCCTGATGGACGACCACGCCTTTTTCCATGATCGCGATCTTGCTGCAGATCTTGATCGCCATTCGGATGTTCTGCTCGACCAATAGGATCGAAACGCCCTGTTGGTTGATTTCCTGAATTTCGGATCTGATCAGCGCAACAAGGCTTGGCATGATGCCTTCGGTTGGCTCGTCCAGAATAAGGAGTTTTGGCCGCATGACGAGGCAGCGGGAAATCGCAAGCATTTGCTGCTCTCCACCAGAAAGCGTTCCGGCGGCTTGATCCGCACGCTCTGCAAGCCGTGGAAAGCGCGAGTAGACAAAGTCCTGCATTTCCTCGTCAGGCTTGCCTGGAAGGCCGATGCAAAGGTTTTCGAACACCGTCAGATTCGGAAAAAGGCCTCGTCCCTGTGGGACATATCCAATCCCGGTTCCAGGTATCTTGTTGGGTGCCATCCCGGAGATATTTGTTCCATTGAACGACACGGTACCTGATGATATATTCATCAGACCCATGATTGAGCGAAGTGTAGTGGTCTTTCCGACGCCATTGCGTCCGACGAGTGCGACCGCATCACCCTTCTCAACTTCCAGATTTACACCGTGAAGGATTGGGAGTTTCCCGTATTGCGCTTTAACGTTCTTAAGCTCAAGCATGTTTGGCCCCTATCTGGTCATCGTCATCTTCGCCCAGATAGGCTATTCTGACTTTTTCATTCGCCTGGATTTCGGATGGTGTGCCCTCTGCAAGGACCGCGCCTTGGGCCATCACCGTGATGTGGTCAGAAAGGCCAAAAACGACCTCCATGTCATGTTCGATGATGACGATATCGACCGATTTCGACAGGTCGCTAACGCGGCGCACTGTCTGATCGGTTTCAGCCGGGCTCATGCCACAGACGGGCTCGTCCAGGAGCAACATCTTCGGACTGGTCGCCAATGCAATGCCGATTTCCAACAGGGCGACATCGCCGTAGGAGAGCGTTCCGGCCGTTCTCTTTGCAAGCCGGCTGAGATCTGTTTGCTCCAGGACTTCATCTGTTCTGCGCTGCGTATCTTTGAGTGATGACGCGCGGCTGAACGGATCAAAGACCTTGCCTCGAGATTGAACGGCAATCCAGACGTTTTCCTCGACTGTCATGGAGCTGAAGACGCTCTTGATTTGTAGAGTTCGCGCCAGACCGAGTTGGGAGATAAGATGTGTACGCATGCGCGTCACGTCTTGGCCATCAAACCAGACAGTACCCGATGTCGAAGGAAGAAACCCTGATATCAAGTTGAACAGGGTTGTCTTGCCGGCGCCATTTGGACCGATGATGGCGTGCACGACGCCGGATCCAAGTTCGAGGCTGAGATCGTTGACAGCGGTTAATCCACCGAAATTTTTGGTAAGATTCTGAATGCGTAGGATTGGTTGTGTCATATCACTTCTCCCCTTGGTCTTCGCCACTGTCTTCAGGCGTATTCAGGAGCTTGTTGAGCATGTCTGTGTAGAGACCGACAATACCTCGTGGGGCATAGATAACCGTCAGGATGACGATTGCGCCGACAACAAGGAGGTAGTGTTCCCAAAACGCCGACAGTTCTTCGCGCAGGATGAACAGCAATGCGGTTCCGAAGAGCGGGCCAAGGAGCGTCCCGGCGCCACCCACCAATGTCCAGACAACCCCTTCACCGGAAACATGGTAGAACATGTAGCTGGCGGATGCGTATCGACCGAAAAAGGCAAATAGAGAGCCCGCGACACCGGCCATGAAACCTGAAGCGATAAACGCAACAAGACGGAGCCGATAGACGTCGAGACCGATCAGCGATGCGCGCACATCGTTTTCCCGAACTGCGATCATCGCCTTCCCAAGCGGACTCTGAAGCAACCTGTGCATCAGGTAGAAGCAGCCGATCACCACCAAAAGAATGAAATAGTACTGGGTGTTCGGGTTCAGTAGAGTGACTTCAAACTCACCTATACGCAGCATGGGCGGCATGGAAAATCCGATGCCATCATCACCACCGGTCAGAGGCTTCCAACTGAGCGCGAGGAAGTAGAAGATGAGCGAGAATACAACAGTGATAATGGCGAAGTAATGCCATGTAAGCCTTACGGCCAGTGAACCGGCGACCACCGACATCAAGACACTTGCAATTATCCCCAAAGCGAAAGCTGGCCAGAAACCCAATCCGAGATGGGCGATGCCAATGGCGACACCATACATGCCGAAGCCGAAATAGAGTGCCTGGCCAAACGATAGCAATCCGATATAGCCAAAAAGCAGATTGACGCTCGCCGCAAAGAGTGACCAAATCAGGATTTCTGATGTGACGCTGACCCAAAACGGGTTTGCAATCATTGGCAGGATTATGGGTGCCGCGAAGAGAAACGCAACGAGAGCGATGACGGCGGCGATGTTGATTTTTTGCATCTTGGAGTTCATTTCGCCAACCCTGTGAATAGACCCTGCGGACGCAGCAGAAGAACTGCGCTCATGAGGCAAAGCGACGTGATGCGCGCCAAAGTCGGGTCAGTGAAACTTGTAACGAGCCCTTCGACGAAGGAGAGCAACACGGCCGCAGCCGCAGTGCCTGGTAGATTGCCCAGCCCGCCAATAATGACTGCCATAAAGCAGAACGGTAGGATGTCGACGCCGGAACGGAAGTCGACGGTTGTGATGGGAGCGGCCACAACGCCGCCCAGTGCGGCTAGGGCAAATCCGAGTGCGAATGTTATCAGGTAGACACGTTCGGTAGGTATACCCATGATCAGAGCCGCTTCTGAATCGTGCCTGACGGCGCGCATCCAGGTGCCGAATTTCGTCCGGTGCAGGAACAGGAAGAAGCCTGAGATGGCGACAATGGAGAGCGCCGCCGCAACAATGCGATAGATGTCATATTCGATGTTCAGGAGTGAGAACGTACCTTCGATCGGCGGGAGGATGCGACGCGGTGCAGCGCCGTAGGTTGCGCGTACGCCTTCTTGAAGAATGATCGACAAGCCGAATGTTGCCACTATGGACAATGCGGCAGCGTTCCGGATCGGCTTGATGACAATCTGCTCGATAACGGCCCCGAGCAGGAAGCCAATAATCGGCACGATCAACAAGGCGAGCCAGAAATTTCCAGTTGCTTGCAAGACACCGTATGCAAGTACGGTGCCAACCATGAAGAAGTCGCCATGGGCGACATTAATAATGTCAAGCAAGCCAAAGATAATTGATAGCCCTAAGGCAATCAAAGCTATGATAAGGCCCCAAACGATACCGTTTGCCGCCAAAGCTATTACTAGGTTCCAGTCCATCTGTGTCCCCGTCCTCCCATTTCGCTCAATGCGCGGATTTTAATTTCGCTCATTTAAACATTTGCGGAAATACCTTAGAATTCGGAATTTTCGCTTGCGTCCGTGCAAAAATACACAGGTAGCTGTGAGATGCTCCACTTGAGTGGTCCATATTGAAAGCTAGTGCATGACTGGCCTTTGTTCCTTCAGGACGATGGCTTCTGGCGTTGGCGGGCGATTGCCCAAAGCACTGTGGGGTCGTTTGGTGTTGTAATGTTTCGTCCAGCTTTCGAAGGTGATTTGAGCTTCTCTTAGCGAGTAGAAGATTTCCCAGTTTAGCAACTCGTCGCGCATCCGCCCGCTGGCGCTCTCGCAATATCCGTTCTCCCAGGGCGAACCTGGCTCAATGTTACCTATGTTTCCACGCGGATAACATCCCCAACAACCAGTTCGGCTCTGAAATCGCTCTCGGCATGTACGACGGCGAGTGAGAGCCTTCGGCCCTGCTTCACGTCGCTGATCGTAAGACCAAGCTCTGATTGCATCGCGAAGACACCATCCGAGCACGCGTCAAAATACTTTGACACGTTCATCTGGCTGAGAAAATCACAGTCGCTTGGCGCAACAACCGTTCGAAATGTCGTCATGGTTGGCATTGGCGGTTCCCGGGAGGAGTCGACTTCGGCGCCTTACGAGCTTGGATCAGAAATCTCTGCTTCAAGGTCCGTCACAACAAGCGTCAAAGATGAGCCAATGGTGAGGGATGCTCAGCTCTTTTCGAATGTTCCGGCAAACTCATCCCTCAGACGTTTCTTTTCGACTTTGCCCATCGCGTTGCGTGGCAAGGCATCCTTGAAAAAGACCCGTTTGGGCTGCTTGAAACGCGCAACCTTTCCGGAAAGCCGTCTGATGATGTCGTCTTCCGTTTGTGGCGCATTTTTATAAAGAACTGCCACGGCTAGGACACCTTCGCCGAAATCGGGGTGGGGCGCGGAGATCACCGCTGATTCAACAATCCCTTCAAGCGCGTCCAGGACCTCTTCGACTTCCTTCGGATAGACATTGAAGCCTCCTGAAATGATAAGATCCTTCTGGCGACCCACGATGCTCAAATAGCCGTCATCATCGATCTGGCCGAGATCGCCGGTTATAAAGAACCCGTCATCTCGAAATTCGGCTTTCGTCTTGTCAGGCATCTGCCAATATCCTGCAAAGACATTTGGGCCTCTGACCTCAATGACACCAACCTCGCCCTGGGGCAATGCTGCGCCCGTTTCAGGGTCGGCAACCCGCAGAGCCACGTCTGGTAGTGGAAATCCTACTGTGCCAGGCAGTCTGTCGCCATCATAGGGATTGCTCGAAATCATGTTGGTTTCCGTCATCCCGTATCGTTCCAGGAGGGCTTTTCCCGTTCTCGTGCTGAATTGTTGATGGGTCTCGGCGAGCAGCGGCGCGCTGCCGGAAACAAACAAACGGATATTAGAACACAGGTCGGATGTCAGCTCTTCGGATGAGAGCAGCCGCGTGTAGAACGTTGGCACGCCCATCAAGACGGTAGCTTTTGGGAGTGCATTCAGAATGGACGGAAGATCAAAGGACGCAAAAAAGTCCATGCTGCTTCCAGCAACCAAAGTCACGTTCGTCGCTACGAACAGCCCGTGTGTGTGATAGACAGGAAGGGCGTGAATTAAACGATCATCAGCAGTGAAGGCCCATTCTTGAGCCAGGACTTCGGCGTTCGACGCAAGATTCCGATGTGTCAGCATGGCACCTTTCGACCGCCCGGTGGTGCCAGAGGTATAGAGAATGGCCGCAATGTCATCTGCATCCCGTTCCACCGGATCAAAACTGGCGTTGTCAGAAGCGCCTTCGTGCATTGGAAATTCGGGATCTAGGGCACCATCGCTGGAGACTTTGACAAATTTCGCATAAATTTCGGCCGCTAGATCCGACAGATCGTCGGCCTTTTCTACATCGCCAAAGAAGACCGCAGGTGTTGAATCGTGCAGGAAATAGGATAGCTCCTCAAGGGTGTAAGCGGTGTTGAGTGGTAAAAAGACGCCCCCGGCCATGACAGTGGCCCCATAGATAAAGAGGGCCGTTGGAGATTTCTCAATCTGAACCGCAACCCTATCTCCTGGCTCGAGACCCAGGCTCAGAAGAGCTGATGCCATCGAGGCCATTTTTGAAAAGACTTCCTCATATGTGATGCGACGGCCATCCTGCAGAAACATGAAGACGTCGGAATTGTTACGGTGCTTTGAAAACAAGCGGTCATGCAGATAGTTTTTTGACATTATGTACCTTGCCCATTGCGGAAATCAGCGCTGACACGTCGCGAGACAGAGCGACCGATCCGTCGTTTTTGAATGCTTCGTGTCGCGCTTCGAGCTTGTCGAGGTCGTAGAGATAGTTAACCATGACCCCTGATGCGTTTTGCATTCCCCTCTTCGAAAGGTCGGCATTTGTGTGCACGGCATGAAGGCAGGCGCCATTGCCCAGATGAAACCGGGCCACCGGATCTTTGGGAGCGCCGTTCTTTTGCTTGCTGTTGGCGAGATAATCAGCCGCAAGCTTCCGAACGGTTTCCGACATGTCTTCGTCGAGAGGTTTTCCGGCAGCCGCGTTCTTCAAGACCGCCCGCAATGTCTCGACGTCGTCGTTTCCGTCGCCCAGGCTAAACTTCTCTTCAAGGGATTTCATAAAACCCGGGACGGGAGACAGCGTCAGAAACAGTTTCAGATTTGGCAACTCGCGGGATAGATCGGTTACTACCTGTTTGATAAGGAAGGCGCCAAACGATACACCTTTTAATCCGGCCTGGCAGTTTGATATTGAATAGAATACCGCAAACTTTTTGTCGGTCGGCTGGCTCGGCACCCTGTTCTCACGGAGCAGCTCCTGGATTGAGTTTGGAATATCATCCGTAAGCGCGACCTCGACGAACACCAGTGGTTCTTCCGGCATTGTCGGGTGGAAGAACGCAAAACAACGCCGATCTGGCGGATCTGTCCTTCTGCGGAGATCGTCCCAACCCTTGATCTCGTGGACGGCTTCATAGGCGATTAGTTTTTCAAGTTCGCGGGCGGGCGAATCCCAATTGATCGGTCGCAGGGTGAGAAATCCCCGGTTGAACCAAGACGAGAGGAGGTGGCGCAGATCGTCATCAATGCGTTTTAGTTCCGGCTTGGATCGCACAAAGCGGATTAGATCTTCCCGCATTTTGACAAGACGGTAGGTGCCCCGAGGCGCAAAGTTAAGCCGTCGAAACAACTCCTGTCTTAGCGGCTCACAGCTATGTGTGAGACGTTTGAGCTTGTCCGAGGTTTGGTCCGCCTGGTAATCCTGGGCTGCCGCCAGAACTTCCTCTGGCGACGGATTATATTCTGTCGCTAGGTACTCGAAGAAACTCAATTGCTCATCGGGTGTCAACTCGCGATAAAGGCGCAAGGTCTGGTCCGCAAGTGCCACGCCAGACGCCTCACCTTTGGATGACAGGAGTTTGTCACAAATGATACGGATCTGCTTCTCCGGCGGCTCCGATTGGATTGTGGGCTCGATGAGACGAGACCCCTTTTCCACAATTGCTTGCAGGATCGTGTTTAAATTGGCCATTTCCCTGCCTAAATCTAAGTATCCGCAGTAACGTATAAAACCTTGCAGGCTAGAAACAATTCAACATTTTTGCATGGCGGTGTGTGTCGATGCCCTTGCGGTCACGTCAGGGCATCTTCGACGTTGAGCGTTTTAACCTTCTGATATTGATAGGGTCTTCACCCGCCTGTCCGCGTCGCGAATTGTAGAAAAATCGAGAGGTGCTTTCCCCTAGCGCGCCGGTAAACCCCAACATGGCCGGGGCAG